>VFKU01000103.1 GCA_009885415.1 Rhodothermota bacterium | reverse complement strand
GCAACGGTACCGGGTTCTGCGGCGGCTACGACCTCGAGCTCTACGCGCAGAAAGGCCAGGAGCGCGCTCAGGCCGACCCCGCGACCCAGTCGCCGCTGGACCCCGGCGTGCAAGCGCGCAACCACGACCCGGCGCAGACCTGGGACCCGATGCTCGACTACGCATTCATGGGGCGCAACGTCCGCCATTTCATGAGTCTGTTCCACAGCGACAAACCCGTCGTGTGCAAGGTGCACGGCTACTGCGTCGCCGGCGGGACGGACATGGCGCTGTGCTCGGACCTGCTCGTAATCGAAGACAAAGCCAAAATCGGCTATCCGCCCGCGCGTGTCTGGGGCTCGCCCACGACCTCGATGTGGATCTACCGCATCGGCATCGAAAAGGCCAAGCGCCTGCTCTTCACTGGCGACTGCCTCTCCGGCACGGAAGCCGTCGAGTGGGGCCTCGCGATCGAGTGCGCCCCGCTCGCCACGCTCGATGATCGCTTCGAGATTCTCCTCGAACGCATCGCGCGCCAGCCCATCAACCAACTCATGATGATGAAGCTGCTCGTGAACCAGACAGTCTCGAACCTCGGCCTGCACTCTACCCAACTGCTCGGCACGATCTTCGACGGCATCACACGCCACACCCCCGAAGGCTACGCCTTCCAGCAAACCGCCGCACGCGAAGGTTACCGCGAGGCCGTCCGCCAGCGCGACGAACCCATGGGCGACCTCGGCCTCAGCAGCTACAAGGACAAACCGCAGCCGTAGCGCCGGCTTCCAGCCGGCATGGAAGAGCCCCACGCCGGCTGGAAGCCGGCGCTACGGGTGGGGTCAGTGCGCGTGCGTGTCCAGTACTGTCGAAGGCTTGTCCTTTTCGGCAATATGGAAAACCAGAATGCTCGCGTCCGCCGCGCTGACGTTTTTCGCCACCGCGTGCAGGCCGCCCGCCGGCTCATAAAAACCCGACCCCGCTTTGTACGTCACCTCCGCGCCCTTCTCCAGCGCGGAGACGACCTCGCCCTCGAGCACATACACGAAAACGTGCCCCGGATGCCGGTGCGGCGGCGATTCCGCGCCGGGCGCGAAGTCGACGCGCTCGACGCGCACTTCGCGCCCGAGCTCGTCGACCGATTGGGTGAGCACCTTCACCACGCGCGGTAGCGGCTTGCCCTGCGCATTCACCAGCGGCGAAAGCATGACGCCCACGGCCAGCGCCGCACCCAAGCCCAGGTATCCGATTGCGTAAATCATATTCCGTATCATGGCCTTCTCCTCCACCTAAGTTTCAGTTGGGTCGGGCGGCAACCCTGCCGCCACTTACCTCACCCTAATGACGAACGAGCTTCTCTTTTGTGACGGTGTCGGCCCAAGTTTTCCAATCAATCGTACGGAACGAGCCCGCTTCGGGTTCGCGCAAGTCCTATAGGTCTTTTTCGTCCCATGCTTCCCATCATTCCCATCGCAATTTCCGCCAACGCGCCCTAAAACTCTTCATCCGCTCGCAGATACCGCCACTGCCCACAGGGCAAATCCCCAAGCGTCACCCGGCCGATACGCACGCGCTCGAGCGAAGTTACCCCCAGCCCCACCAGCTTGCACATGCGGCGAATCTGCCGCTTGCGCCCCTCGCGCAAGACAAAGCGGAGCTGCGCCTCGCCCACGCGCGTCACCTGCGCCGGCCGCAGCTTTTTCCCGTCCAGCTCCAGGCCGTGATTGAGCAGCGCCAACCCTTCGCGCGTGAGCCGGCCCGAAAACCCGATGACGTACTCTTTTTCGACCTTCGTGTCGTTGCCGATCAGTTGCCGCGCGATCGTCCCGTTCTGCGTCAGCACCAGCAGGCCCGTCGAGTCGATGTCCAAACGCCCCGCCGGCGCGAGACCGTCCCGCTGCTTCGGCGAGAACTTGATGTCGCTGCGATCGCCGGCGAAGTGGTTCTCGCGCGTGATGAGCGTGATCGCCGGCGTGTACCCCTCCTCCGCCTGACCCGAAACGTAGCCCAGCGGCTTGTGCAGGAGCACCGTCAAGCGCTCGCCCAACTCTCCGCGCGCACGGGGATCGAGCGAAAGCGTTTGCGACGGAAGCACCTTCTCGCCGAGTTCGGCTACTCGGCTTCCGTCCACGGTAACCAGCCCGCGCGAAATAAAATCGTCCGCCTCCCGCCGCGAACAAATGCCCCGCTCGGCCAGCAATTTGCTGATGCGCACCGGCGTGGAGTCGACGATTGCGGGTGGGGGAGCCGTCGCTTTCGCGCGCGGCAAAGGCGAAGCGGTCGCGTCAGCTTTCGTGCCGCGCCGCCTCTGGATCGGTTGTCGCTTCACGCCGCCGCTCCATTTCGTCCCTGGGTCCAAGGTCGCGCGGGACACATTCCGGCGCCGAAACGCTGACCGGTCGCTTGAGTATGTCCGAAAATCGGAACCAGAGCATCATCGCCGATCACTCCGGCGGCCAGACCCAGCCGCGCAACTCGTAATACGCCTTGCGCGGCGTGGCGTGCAGCGGATGAATCTTGTATCGACGGCACACATAGACGTGCACACCGACGCCCAGCCCCAGCATGATTCCCGGAACCAACAAGCACCACACGCCCACCGCAAAGAACAGGCCGATCGTCAGCGCGTGCATCGTGCCCCATTTCGCCAGCGTCGCCCACGGCGACACCTCCGTCGCAAAGCGATAGAAAAACGTCGGCCCGGCAATCTGGAGCCCGAGCAGAATGGTCAAAAGCGTCGTCATCGTCATAACACCTCCAAAACATCTCTTATATAAGTTAACATAAGGTAATTTAATATATATAGGGTAACTTTGTCAAGTGGAAAAAAGAAGCCCCCGGATGGTCGCGGCCGGCCGGGGGCGAAATCGCGAGAAAACGGTCTAATTATCCAACAACTCAAAGACCCCCGCGGCGCCCTGGCCGCCGCCGATGCACATGGTCACCACGCCGTATTTCTCGCCGCGGCGGCGCATCTCGTTGATGATTTGCGTGCTCAGCTTCGCGCCCGTCGCGCCCATAGGGTGGCCGAGCGCGATCGCGCCGCCGTTTACGTTGACCTTCTTCGGGTCGAGCTTGAGCTCGCGCATGACGTAGAGCGCAACCGACGCGAAGGCCTCGTTGATCTCGAAGAGGCCCACGTCGCTCAGCTTGATCCCAGCCAGTTCGAGCGCGCGCGGAATCGCGACCAACTGCGCCGGCCCGAGGTACTTCGGGCTGTCCGACGCGACGTTGTAACTCAAGAAGCGCGCAAGCGGCTTCACGCCGTTCTCCTTAATCGCCTTGCCGCTCATCAGCACCACCGCCGCCGCGCCGTCGCTCGTCTGCGAACAATTGCCCGCCGTGTGGAATCCTAACTTCGGGCTCGCCGCGAAGGCCGGCCGCAGTCCCGTCAAGCCTTCCATGCTCGTGTCGCGCCGCGGGCCTTCGTCCGTGTCGAACACGAGCCGGTCGCTGCCCGCTGGCATTTCGAGCGCGGTAATCTCGTCCTTGAAGCGCCCGGCGTCGATCGCCGCAATCGCTTTCTGGTTGCTCGCAAGCGCGAACTCGTCCAACTCCTGCCGACTAATCTTGAAGTCGCGCGAGACGTTGTCGCCGGCGTTGCCCATCGCGATGTACACCTCCGGCTTCTCTCTGGACAGCCGCGGGTTGGGCGACACGTTCGCACCCGGCATCCCCACCATGCTCATCGATTCCGTCCCGCCGCCGATGCCGATATCCAGCAGCCCCGCCTCGATCTTCGCCGCGACCACCGCCATCGCCTCAAGGCCCGAAGAACAGAAGCGATTAATCGTCGCCGCGCTCACCGTGTCGGGGAAACCCGCGTCGATCGACGCCACCCGCGCGATGTTCATGCCCTGTTCCTGCTCGGGAATCGCGCAGCCCAGCGTAACATCCTGCACCTGCCCCGGCTGGATGCTCGCGCGTTTCACCGCTTCCCGCATCACCGCAGCCGCCATATCGTCCGGCCGAAACTCGCGCAGCGCGCCGCGCGGCGCTTTGCCCACCGCGGTGCGCGTGGCGGACGCG
>VFKU01000265.1 GCA_009885415.1 Rhodothermota bacterium | reverse complement strand
TCTGCACGGTCGAATAACTCACGGTCCCGTTGTCCAGCGCGACGATCTCGACGACCGCCGCGTGGAGCTGGTTCTCGTCGCGCATCGGCGCCGTGCAGCCTTCGAGATAATTGACCGACGCGCCCTCTTCGGCAATCAGCAGCGTGCGTTCAAACTGGCCCGTCTGGCGCTGGTTGATGCGGAAATAGGTCGAGAGGTCGAGCGGGCACTTGACGCCTTTGGGGATATACGCGAAGGAGCCGTCGCTGAACACCGCGGAATTGAGCGCGGCGAAAAAGTTGTCGTTCGCGGGGACGACCGAGCCGAGGTATTTCTTAATAAGCTCGGGGTGATGGATCACGGCCTCGCTGAAGGAACAGAAAATGACGCCGTGCCGCTTGAGGATGTCCTGGTGGGTCGTGGCAACGGAGACGCTGTCGAAGACCGCGTCGACCGCGACGCCCGAGAGGCGCTTCTGCTCGTCGAGCGGAATGCCGAGCTTGGCGAAGGTCCGCAGCAGCTCGGGATCGATTTGATCGAGGCTGTCGTATTTCACCTTGGTCTTCGGCGCGGAGTAATAGCTGAGCGCCTGGTAATCGATCGGCTCATAGTGCGCGTTGCACCAGTGCGGCTCGGTCATTTCGAGCCAAGCGCGATAGGCCTTGAGCCGCCACTCGCACATCCACTCGGGTTCGTTTTTCTTCTTCGACAGTGCGAGGATGACGTCTTCGTTCAGTCCCGGCGGAAAGGTGTCCGACTCAATGATCGTTTCCCAGCCGTATTTGTATTCGCGGTCGGCGAGCTCGGCCGCTTTGCGGTTGCTCTCTTCGATGCGGCTGCCGGTGTATTCGTTGCCGAGAATGGTTTCTTGGGAACTCATGCGGTACGCCTTGGAGTTAGGCCGCGCACAACGCGAGATCGCGCGCCCCGATCGCGTTGCACCATCTTCGCTAACATGACCCTAAAAACCTTTATTCCCCCAATTGTATCAGGCACTTACGTTAACACAACAAAGCGGGTTTTTGGAGGGGTTTTCCTATGTAGTTAAATGCGAAAATCCGTCCACAAAAAAAAGAATCCGCCCGGGACGCGCCGGACGGATCCGAAATTCACGCGGGTACTACTCTTCGGCTTCCTTGAACTCGCCCAAGCCGACCAACTCGATGCGCGAGACGAAGGCGTTATCGCCCAGGCGATGCCCAATCTTGAGCACGCGGGTATATCCGCCGGGACGTTCCTTGTTCGCCGGACCAATCTCGTCGAAGAGCTTCTTGACCGCGCCAGGGTCGCGCAGCGCGGCGAAGGCCCGGCGACGATTGTTCAGGTTGTCCAGCTTGGCGAGCGTGATGAGCGGCTCGGCAAAGCGGCGGAGTTCCTTGGCCTTTTGGATGGTCGTGTTGATGCCGTAGTGCGTGAACAGACTCACGGCCAAGGCCTTCATCGTGGCCTTGCGATGTTCAGTCGTGCGGCCGAGCCGCCGTCCTGCGTTGCGGTGTCTCATGGTTTCACTTCCCTGTCCGGTTTTGCCGCTTACTAGTCTTCGTCGGAATCGAGATCGTCTTCGTCGTCAATCGCGGCCGCTGGCGCCGGCACGGCCTCGCCGGGACCGTTTCCGCTGCTGTTCGGGCTCAGCGAGAGGCCCATCGTTTCAAGGATGGACTTAATCTCGTCCAGCGACTTCTTGCCGAAATTATGGAAGGCGAGCATCTCGGCTTCGCTGCGCGAGATGAGTTCGCCGATGGTCTTGATCTCGGCCGCCTTGAGGCAATTCGCCGCGCGGACGCTGAGCTCGAGATCTTCGACCGGCCGACCCATCATGCGCGTCAGCTCGGAGTCTTCTCCGCCGCCGGAAAGCGCCTTATGGGCATCTTCGCTCTGCTGCTGCGCGAAAATGCGCAGATGCTCGATGAGGAGATTGGCCGCCTCGCGCAGGGCTTGCTCGGGGGTGAGCGAGCCGTTGGTCCAGATTTCCAGCATCAGCCGGTCGTAGTCGGTTGTCTGGCCGACGCGGGCGTCTTCGACTTGGAAATTCACTTTGGTCACGGGCGAGAAGCTCGCGTCGAGGTAGATGGTGCCGAGCGGCGCGTGCTCGAGCTCGAACTTGTCAGCCGTCGTATAGCCGCGGCCCTTGGCGACCTTGATCTCCATGTCGAGCTTAGTCGAGTCGCTCGTGCTGGTGAAGATCACGTGATCAGCCTTGTGGCACACGATCTTGTCCTGCCCCTTGAACACATCGCCCACCGTGCAATCGCCCCGACCGGAGAAGGTGTAGGAGAAGATGAGCGACTCGCCCTCGTTGAGGCTGAGGTCGCACTTCTTGAAGTTCAGGACGACGTCGGTCATGTCTTCTTCGACACCCGGAATCGCCGAGAACTCGTGTTGGACGCCCTCGACGCGCACGGCCGTCACGGCCGCGCCGCTGAGTGAAGCAAGCAACACGCGCCGCAGCGAATTGCCGACGGTCGTGCCGTAGCCGCGCTCAAAAGGCTCGACGATAAAGCGCGTGTATTTCTGCGTCGCGCCGTCGTCGATCTTTACCCACTTCGGAATGACGAAATCTTCCGCCAGCATAGTCATTGTCCCTCTTTCCTCGCCGTTTGTTCGTTCACAGCGTCAACTTGCCGGTGTGTCTCAAACACGCCGCCGCTTGCGCGGACGGCAGCCGTTGTGCGGAATCTTGGTGGTGTCTTTAATCAGGCTGACTTCGAGCCCTGCCGCCTGGATGGCGCGGATGGCCGATTCGCGGCCCGAGCCGGGGCCGTTCACATGGATACGCACTTCTTTGAGGCCAGCCTCGAGGGCCGCGCGGGCGGCCTTCTCCGCGGCGAGCTGCGCGGCGTAGGCCGTGCTCTTGCGCGAACCGGCGAACCCGACCTGGCCCGCGCTCGACCACGAAATCACGTTGCCGCGCTGGTCGCTGATCGAGACGATGGTGTTGTTGAAACTCGCCTGGATGTGCGCGAGGCCCGAGGTGCTGGTTAGTGCGACGCGTTTCTTTTTCGGTTTCGGACGCTTTTCGGTAGACACGGTATCGTCCCTCCCTTACTTGCTGGGCGCGGCAGGCGCCGCGCGTTTGATCGTAGCCTTGCGGGGGCCTTTGCGTGTGCGTGAGTTGGTGCGTGTACGTTGACCGCGCACCGGCAGGCCCTTTTTGTGGCGCAGGCCGCGGTAGCTGCCGATTTCCATCAGCCGCTTGATGTTGCCCGAGACTTCGCGCCGCAGGTCGCCTTCGACCTTGTACTCGTTCTGAATCAGCGCCGAAAGCGTGTTCACCTGTTCGTCCGACATCTGCTGGACGCGCAGGGTGGGATTGAGGCCGAGCCGCTTCATGAGCTTCTTGGCGCGGGTGGGCCCGATGCCATAGATGCTCTGCAAGGCGATCTCGACCCGCTTCGTGCGCGGAAGGTCTACTCCGACTATGCGTGCCATGTGTGCCTGTCTCCTCGGGTCAGCCTTGGCGCTGCTTGTGTTTTGGGTTCTCGCAAATCACCCGGACCGCTCCATGGCGCCGAATAATCTTGCACTTCTCGCAAATCTTTTTTACCGAGCTTCTTACCTTCATCGTCGTACTCTCGATTCTTTCTCGCGGCCACTCGCGCCGCGCTTGTTCCTCGTCTATCGCTTCACGCACTCGCCCCAACGGCGCGTGGCCACCGGGGAGATCGACAATATTTCCGCGTCGCCCTCGCGGACGACGATACTATGTTCAAAATGCGCACTCGGCCGGTGATCAGCGGTGATCGCCGTCCAACCGTCTTCCAGCACCTTCACTTCGTGCGTGCCGGCGTTGATCATCGGCTCGATGGCCAGCACCATGCCCGCCTTCAGCTTCGGACCGCGCCGGCCGGTCGAAAAGTTCGGAATCTGCGGCTCGGCGTGCATCTCCGTGCCAATCCCGTGGCCGACAAAATTCCGCACTACCGAAAAGCCCTCCGGCCGCACGGTCTCTTCGACCGCCCGTCCGATGTCCTCGAGGTAGTTCCCGGCCCGCGCCGCGTCAATCGCGTTCGCCAAGGCCCGGTCCGTCGCCTCGAGCAAGCGCTGCCGCTCCTCGTTCACTTCGCCAACCGGCACCGAAAGCGCCGCGTCGCCGTAGTAGCCTTTGTAGCGCACGCCGACGTCCAGGCTGCAAATCTGCCCGTCCTTGAGCCGCCGCGATCCGGGTATCCCGTGGACAATCACCTCGTCCACCGAAATACAGGTCGAGGCCGGAAAGCCCTGGTATCCCAGGAAGGACGGCTCGGCGCCCGCCGCGCGGATCATCCGCTCGGCAATCGCGTCGAGCTCGGCCGTCGTGATACCGGCTTCTGCCCGATCCGCCAACGCGCACAAGACCTCGGCGACGATGCGGTTCGCATCGCGCAAAAGCACAATCTCCCGCTCTGTCCGAATCGCGATCATGCTTCACGAGGCTCCCTGCGCCGTCAGCATGCCTTCGATCTCCTGCTCGATGGCCTCGGGGCTTGCGCCCCCGGCCACGCGCTGGAGAAGACTTCGCCGGCCGTAATGCTGAATCAACGGCTCCGTCGTCTCATGGTACACCCTGAGCCGACTCCGCACCGTGTCTTCGCGGTCGTCCTCGCGCTGCACCAGCCGCACGCCTTCGCACTCGGGCTTGTCGCACTGGTTCTCGCGCTTGGGCGGATTGAATTTCACGTTGTAAATCTTCCCGCAATGCGGGCAGGTCCAACGCGAAGTCAGGCGCTCCACGAGTTCGTCGTCGTCCACCGTCAACAAGATGACGGCATCCAGCGATTCGTGCCGGTCGGACAGCATCTGATCGAGCGACTCCGCCTGCGGCACCGACCTCGGAAATCCGTCCAATATGTAGCCGCTCGTGCAATCGGGCGCCGCGAGGCGCTCGACCACGATCTGGCACGCCAAGTCGTCCGGAACGAGCTGTCCGGAATGCATATACGATTCAATTTTCTGGCCGATCGCCGTCTTGTGATCGACGTGCGATCGAAATATGTCACCCGTCGAGATGTGGGGCCAGCCGTGTTTCCTGGCCACGCGTCGTGCCTGGGTGCCTTTTCCGGCGCCCGGCGCGCCCAAGATTACGACGCGGCCCGCCATCCCGATTTAGCCTCTCCGTGACCGTATACGCCGTCCTTTGGCGAAGCCCTCATAATTGCGCATGATGAGGTGCTGTTCCATTTGTTTAATCGTATCGAGCCCGACGCCGACCATAATCAGAAGGCTCGTGCCGCCGAAAAACGAAACCAAATTCCAGTTCTTGATGCCGACAACGGTGAACAGCATGTTCGGCAGCAGCGCAACGACCACCAAAAACAGGGAGCCGACGAGCGTAATCCGCGTCATGACGTGGTTGAGATACTCGGCCGTCGCCTTGCCGGGGCGCACACCCATAATCACGCCGCCGTACTTCTTCATGTTGTCCGCCATCTCGATCGGATTGAAGATGACGGCGGTATAGAAAAACGAGAAAACGATAATAAGTGTCGAATAAAGCACGTAGTAGACGATGTGGCCCGGCGAGAGCATATTCATGAGCGAAAGAACCCAACCTCCTTGGGCGTTCAATGTAGGCGCGATCATGATTGGAAGCTGGAGGAGCGAACTGGCGAAGATGATCGGGATAACGCCGGCCTGGTTAACACGCAGCGGCAGGTAGTTACGCGAGCCGCCGTAGACCTTGCGGCCCTTGACCTGGCGCGGATACTGCACCGGGATGCGTCGCTGCCCGGTGGTGACGAGAATCGTGCCGCCGATCACGAGCACAAACATGACCGAAAGAAGCGCGATGGTAAATAGCGAGATCTCACCGACCGAGATCAAGCGGATCATTTCGGCCATGGCCGTCGGCATGCCGGAGATGATGCTGGCGAAAATGATCATCGACATGCCGTTGCCGACCCCGTGCTCGCTGATCTGCTCGCCCAGCCACATAAGGAAGGCCGTGCCGGTGGTGAAGGAAAGGATGCACATGAGATAAAAGCCGATGCCGGGATTGGGATTCATGAGAATCGGCATCTCGCCGGTGTTCATGCCTTTGAGCCAGCCCGCGACCGCAATCGATTGGACGATGCAGAGGACGATCGTAAAGTAGCGTGTGTATTCGTTGATCTTTTTTTGGCCTTCGGCGCCTAGCTTGTGCAGCGCCTCGAGCTGCGGAACCACGAGCACGAGCATGGACATGATGATCGAAGCAGTGATATTGGGCATGATGCCGAGCGCGAAAATGGTCGCTTGGGCAAAGGCGCCGCCGGAAAACATGTTGTAAAAGTTCAGAATGCCGCCCATATCGCCCAAGCGCTGCGAGAGGGCATGGCCGTCCACGCCCGGGGTCGGCACGTGCGAGCCGAGACGGTACACGAGTAGCGCGACCAGCGTGAAAATGATCCGCTGCTTGAGCTCCGGAATCTTTAGAGCGTTCCGGAACGCCTCGATCGGCTGTGCCACGAATCAGGACTCCTTGGACTTGCCTTGACCGCGATGAATGACGGCCCGCGCCGGCGCCGGCTGGTGCAACTCAATGCTGCCGCCCGCCGCTTCGACCTTCCCACGGGCGCTGCCGCTGATGGCCGCGACTTTGAGAGTGAGCTTCTTGGTGATCTCGCCGCGGCCAAGCACTTTCACGCCGCCTTTGAGCCCTTTGATCAGGTGCTTGGCGACGAGCGCTTCCGCCGTGACTTCGGCGCCGGCCTCGAAGTGCTTGTCGAGCACGTCAAGATTGACCGCCGCGAGCGGGTACTGCGCTTCGTGGTGGAACCCGCGCTTGGGCAGCCGACGGCTGAGCGGCATCTGACCGCCTTCAAAGTCCGCGCGCCGCGAATAGCCGGAGCGCGCCTTCTGGCCCTTGTGTCCGCGGCCGGAGGTCTTGCCGCTGCCC
Source organism: Rhodothermota bacterium (assembly GCA_009885415.1). Classification (GTDB taxonomy): domain Bacteria; phylum Hydrogenedentota; class Hydrogenedentia; order Hydrogenedentales; genus VFKU01. The sequence continues at coordinate 7,068 of VFKU01000265.1, read as the reverse complement.
GAGCTCGGACCGCGCCCGATGCGTTTGCGACGACGACGCGCGCCGGGGTTGGGCTTCAGATTGTTCAGTTCAAGCATTGTGTCGGTACCTTGCCGGTTGTATCGTTAGGCCAGTAAACGGGCCAGTTCCACGCCGCGCATCGCCGCCACGTCTTCGACGCGGCGCAACTGCTGCAGGCCGTCGATCGTTGCCCACACGACGTTGGTCGCGTTGCTCGATCCCAGGCACTTCGTCAGAATATTTTTATAACCCGCCGCCTCGAGCACCGAACGCACCGGTCCGCCCGCGACCACGCCCGTACCGAGCGAAGCCGGCTTGAGCAGGACGCGCGCAGTGTCCGCGCGGCCAATGACATCGTGCGGCACCGTCGTGTTGACTACCGGCACGGCGATCATGTTTTTCTTGGCGCGCTCGAGGGCCTTGCGGATCGCCTCGGGCACTTCGGCGGCCTTGCCCATGGCCGCGCCGACGCGGCCCTTGCCGTCGCCCACGACCGCCAGCGCGCTAAAACTAAAGCGCCGACCGCCTTTGACGACTTTGGCGACGCGGTAAATTTTCACCACGTCTTCAATGAACTCGGACTCGCGCGCCTCGCGCGGACGCCGCTCGGAACGATCGGAGCGTTCTCCGCCGCGCCCTTTACCGCTGCCGCCTTGTTGTGGTGTAGCCAAACGAATATCTCCCGAAAGCGTAATCTTGCTGCTTAAAGTTTAAGTCCCGCTTCACGCGCGGCATCGGCCAGCGCCTTGACACGTCCGTGGTACAGGCGACCGTTTCGGTCGAAGCGCACGCCCGCGACCTTGCTCGCGAGCGCGCTCTCGGCCAATTGCTTGCCGACCTGCTTGGCGCCGTCGACGTTGCCGCCGCCGATCTTCATCGCCACCGACGAGGCCGACGCAAGCGTCCGCCCGGTCGCGTCGTCAATCACCTGCGCGTAAATGTGCTTGAGCGAACGGCGCACGCTCAGCCGCGGCCACTCCGCCGTGCCCGTGACCTTCTTGCGCACGCGCAAGCGGCGCCGCTCCAACTTCACAACTTTGAGGCTTTTCTTTCCCATGCGAGTGCTCCAGCGGCCGAATTACTTCGTGCCGGCCTTGCCGACCTTGCGGCGGACATGTTCGCCGCGGTACCGAATGCCCTTGCCCTTGTAAGGCTCGGGTTTGCGCCACGCGCGCACTTCGGCCGCCGCTTGGCCGACTTTCTGTTTGTCAATCCCTGAAATCTTGATGATCGTGTTGCCGTCCACGGTAAACGCGACGCCGTCGGGGGCCGGAATCTTGACCGGATGGCTGTAGCCGACCGAAAGCGTCAGGTTCTTGCCGTCCATCGCCGCGCGGTAACCCACGCCCTGGATCTCGAGGAACTTCTCGAAACCTTGTGTGACCCCTTCGACCATGTTCGCCAGAAGCGCGCGAACCAAGCCGTGCTTGGCGCGCATCGCCGGCCGATCGTGGGGCCGCATGACGACAGCCTCGCCCTGCTCGATCTTGATCGTGAGATCCCGATCAAAGTCCTGCTCAAGCGTGCCCTTCGGGCCCGTCACCTTCATTTTGCCTGCCGACACGTCCACCTTGACCCCGCTAGGGATCGGGACGGGCAGCCTTCCAATTCGTGACATCGTTGCAATCCTTCGCCGTATCGTTCGCGCTTACCAAACTTCGCAGAGTACTTCGCCGCCCACGTTTTCCTTGCGTGCGCGACGATCCGTCATAACGCCGTTCGGCGTGGTCAAAATCGAGATGCCCAGACCGCTGCGCACCAGGCGCCGGTCCTTGCCGCCTTTATAGACGCGCAGACTCGGCTTGCTCACCCGCTTGATCGCAGTGATGACCGGAGTGCGATCTTCACCGTCGTACTTCAATTGAATGTTGAGCACGGCTTTCGTGCCATCTTGTTCGCGGTCATACCCGCGGATGAACCCTTCCTCGCGCAACACGCGGCACACTTCGGTCTTCACCCGCGAAGCGGGCACGCGCACCGCGGGAAATCCCGCACTCGAAGCGTTGCGGATGCACGTAAGCAGGTCGGCTATCGGATCGGTCACTGACATAGTTGGCTCACCTTCTCGGTTCTTCGGCTTGTCATCTCACCAGCTCGATTTCGTCACGCCGGGCAACTTGCCCTCGAGCGCCAGGGTGCGGAAGCAAATACGGCACAACTGGAACTTTCGGAGGAAGGCGCGGGACCGCCCGCACTTCTTGCACCGGTGGTACGCGCGCACCTTGAACTTCGGCGTGCGCTTCATCCTGGCGATTTGCGATTTCTTGGCCACACCCTGCTCCTGGTTCAGTTTTGCCGCTGGAACGGCATGCCCAATTGGGTCAACAAGTCAAAGCTCGCATCGTGACTCGCCGGGGTCTTCATCACAAATGTAATGTTCATGCCCCGCGGCTTCTCCACCGAGTCGACCTTGAGATCCGGAAAAATCGTCTGATCGCGCAGACCCAGCGTGTAATTGCCGTCCTTGTCAAAACTCTTTCGCGGCGTGCCGCGAAAGTCGCGGATACGCGGCATCGCCATGTTAAACAGGCGATCCATGAACTCGTACATGCGCTCGCCGCGCAGAGTCACCGTGCACGCAATCTTCTGGCCCTCGCGCAGCTTGAAGTTTGAGATCGACTTCTTCGCCTGGCGCACCGTCGGCTTTTGGCCGGCGATGACCGTCAGTTCCGCCATCGCCATTTCGAGCATGCGCGGTTCCTGGGTCGCCTCGCCCACGCCGATGTTGATGACCACCTTGTCGACGCGGGGCACCTGCATCACGTTGTCGTAGCTGAATTTCGCCATCAACGCGGGGACGATCTCGCCCTCGTATTTCACTCGGAGTCTGGATTTCACGACTTGCGCTCCCTTTCTTTCTCTTTCACGGTCTCGCCGTTGATCTTGTACACGCGCACACGGCTGCCGTCTTTCAGTTGCTTGCGCACAATCGGGCTGGGCTTGCCGGCGGACTCACACCAGGGCATCACGTTGCTGATGTGGACCGGCGCTTCCTTCTCGACAATGCCGCCTTGCTGGTTCTGCTGCGAGGCGCGCATGTGTTTCTTGACGATGTTCACGCCTTCAACCAGCACCCGGCCGCGCTCTTTGTCCACGGAGAGGACTTTGCCGCGTTTGCCGTGATACCGCGAGTCGCCGGCTATCACTTGCACTATGTCGCCTTTTAGAATATTCATCTCGCCCTTCCTCAGACCACTTCAGGGGCCAGCGACAAAATGCGCAGGTAACCCTTGTCGCGCAATTCGCGCGGGACCGGCCCGAAAATACGCGTGCCGCGCGGTTCTTTTTGCGCGTTGATCAGCACGGCCGCATTCGAGTCGAAACGGATCACCGTACCGTCCGCGCGCGTCGTGTCTTTGCGGATGCGCACGATCACCGCCTTCACCACTTCGCCCTTCTTCACCGGCGAATTGGGGATGGCCTCTTTGACCGAGCAGGTGATGATGTCGCCGAGCCGGCCGTAGCGCCGGTTGGTCCCGCCCATCACCTGGCACACGCGGATCCGGCGCGCGCCGGAGTTGTCCGCGACTTCCAAGTTTGACATCAGTTGAATCATTGCCGTGTCCTTCTGCCGTGTCCGGCCGCGCTCAGTCGGCCCGCTTGACGATCTCGACGAGCTGCCAGCGCTTGAGCTTGCTCAGCGGCCGGGTCTCGCGGATACGCACTACGTCGCCGATATTGCATTCGTTCTTCGGATCGTCCGCATAAAATTTCTTGCTGCGCCGCATCATCTTCTTGTACAGCGGATGCGGGAAGCTCCGGTCAATCTGCACGGCGATCGTCTTGTCCATCTTGTTGCTGACGACCAGCCCGGTGCGTTCTTTGCGATGTCCACGCTCCGCCATGATCACTCTATGCTCCTACGGCCGTTCGGGCGCGTTCGTTCAAAATCGTGTGAATGCGCGCGATGTCCCGGCGCGCATTACGCGAGAGGCGCACATTGTCCACCACGCCGGTGGCCATCTGCAGCCGGAAATGCATCAGGTCGTCTTTCTTCGCCACGAGCAGGGCCTGCAACTCGGTGTCGTTTTTTTCTCTCAGTTCAGTCGCGTTCAACGCTCTTCTCCGTCAGCCGCCGCGCTTGACGAATTTCGTCTTGAGCGGCAGTTTGTGGCCCGCCAGGCGGACCGCTTCGCGCGCCAGAACTTCCGGCACGCCTTCCAATTCAAACATCACACGGCCGGGCTTGACCACCGCCACCCACATCTCCGGCGCGCCCTTGCCTTTACCCATTCGGACTTCCGCCGGCTTCTTGGTGATCGGCTTGTCCGGAAATACACGAATCCAAATCTTGCCGCCGCGCTTGACCGTGCGGGTCAGCGCGATACGCGCGGCCTCGATCTGGCGCGCGGTGATCCAGCCGTCTTGCAAGGCCTTCAAACCGTACTCGCCGAAGTCCACTTTCGTGGCGCCTTTGGCCACGCCGCTCCGGCGGCCTCGCTGTACCTTTCGGTACTTGGCGCGTTTGGGCATCATCATGGCTTAGCTGCTCCGTTCACGCGCAGGGCCAGAACCACCGCCGCTGCCGCCACCAGGACCGCCGCCACTACCCGCGCCACGACGCCGGCGCGAACCGGCCTCGGCATCGCCGCTCAAGCCGCTGATCATTTCGCCCGGCGCGAGTTCGCCGTGGTAAATCCAGCACTTCACGCCAATCGTGCCGTAGGTCGTAAACGCCGTCGCCTGGCCGTAGTCCACGTCTGCACGAAGCGTGTGCAGCGGTACGCTGCCTTCGCGGGACTGCTCGGTGCGGGCAATTTCCGCACCGTTCAGCCGGCCGGAGACGCGCAGGCGGACGCCGAGCGCGCCAAGCCGGATCGTGTTCTGCATCGATTTCTTCATGGCCCGGCGGAACGCAATGCGCCGCTCAAGTTGCGAAGCGATGTTCTCCGAAACGAGCTGCGCGTTCAGCTCCGGGGTGAGCACTTCGTGGATGTTGATCAGCAACTCGCAGCCCGTGAGCAACTCTAGCTCGTGCCGAAGCTTGTCGACCTCCGCGCCGCGCTGGCCGATCACCAGACCCGGGCGCGCCGTGTAAATGTGCACCTTGGCCTTTTTGCCGGCGCGTTCGATGTCGATCCGCGCGACCTGTGTGCTGTACAGGCGCTTCTTGATGTAGTCCCGCAGCTTGAGGTCTTCGTGGAGAAGCTGGGCGTAGTTCTTGTTCGCGAACCACACCGAGCTCCATGTCCGGATGACTCCGGTCCGAAACCCTATGGGATGGACTTTCTGACCCACGTGCCTCTCCTTTGATACTTTTCGGTTACCCGCCGATTTCCAAATATATGTGACTCGACCGCTTGCGAATAGGCAGTGCGCGGCCGCGGCAAGAGGGCTGAAAGCGCTTGAGCTTCATCCCTTCTCCGATCTCGATCCGCGTCACCACCATCGCATCCGTGTCAATCCGTTCACGTTTTTCCGCGGCCGCCGTCTCAGCGTTGGCCACGGCCGACTCAAGCACCTTGCGCAGTACGGGCGCGCAGGACTTCTCGGTGAACTGCAAAATGGCGCGTGCCGCGGCGACCCGCTTGCCGCGAATCTGGTCCGCCACAAGGCGGACCTTGCGCGGCGGGATGCCGATTTGTTTCGCTGACGCTTTTGCATTTGCCATGTCTGTGCTCCTACGACTTGCCCGTCGCGGTGGTCGCCGAGGCAGCCTTGATGCCCGGATGCGCCTTGAAGGTGCGGGTCGGCGCGAACTCGCCCAGCTTGTGGCCGACCATGTTCTCGGTCACGTACACCGGGATAAATGCGCGGCCGTTGTGCACCGCGAGCGTGATTCCGACCATCTCCGGCGTCACCGTGCTGCGGCGCGACCACGTGCGAATCGCCTTGCGATCGCCAGTGACTTGCGCGCGCTCGGCCTTGCGGCGGAGGTGCTCGTCGATGAACGGCCCTTTGCTTACTGAACGTGACACGGTGTCTCTCCTAGTCTATACGCGTATTGCGGCGGCGGCGGATAATGAGCTTGTCCGTCCGGTGGCCGCGCTTACGGGTCTTGAATCCCTTGGTCTTCACGCCCCACGGAGTCACCGGGTGGCGACCGCCCGAGGTGCGGCCTTCGCCGCCGCCGTGCGGATGGTCGACCGGGTTCATCGCTACGCCGCGCACCTTGGGGCGCTGGCCCAGCCAGCGCGAGCGCCCGGCCTTGCCGATGTTCATATTCAAATGGTCTTCGTTCCCGACTTCACCGATCGTTGCACGGCACACTTTCGGCACGCGCCGCATTTCGCCCGAAGGCAGCCGCAATGCGACGTATTCGCCTTCTTTGCCGAGCACCTGGCAACTGTTCCCCGCCGACCGGCCCAATTGGCCGCCGCGGCCGGGGGACAACTCAACGCAGTGCACCACCATGCCGAGCGGAATGCTTTCCAGCGCCATGCAGTGGCCGACTTCAAACTGCGCCGTCGGACAGCTCATGACTTTCGCGCCGACCGCAAGCAGCTTGGGCGCAAGGATGTAGCGCTTGTCGCCGTCTGCATAGGTCACGAGCGCGATACGCGCGGAGCGGTTCGGATCATACTCGAGCGCCGAGACCACGCCCGGAACGCCGTCCTTGTCGCGCCGGAAATCGATCTTGCGGTACAGCCGCTTGTGACCGCCGCCACGGCGGCGGGCAGTGATACGGCCGCGGTTGTTCCGGCCCGCGGGATCGTGCAGGAACTCGGTCAGCCGTTTTTCCGGACGCTTCTTCGTGAGGTCGGAGAAATCCTCGACCGTCATGCCGCGCCGGCTCGGCGTTGTCGGTTTGAATCGCTTTAATGGCACGTTTCGCTCCCGTCTTCGTTAAATCAGGTCGATCTTGTCGCCGGCCCGCAGCGTCACGATCGCCTTTTTCCACTTCGCCGTCAGGCCTGCCTTAATCGACATGCCGCGACGTTTGATCTTGCCGTCGTAATTCATCGTGTTCACCGCCGTCACGCGCACGTCGGGCCATTGCTGCTCGACGGCTTCCTTGATCTGGCGCTTGTTCGCGTCCGGATTGACCTTGAAGGTGTACTTGTTGTGCGCCGCCGTCTGGATGCTGGCCTCTTCGGAGAGCACCGGCGCCTTGATGACGTGATAGGG
>VFKU01000264.1 GCA_009885415.1 Rhodothermota bacterium | reverse complement strand
TCAGCGGCATGAGGCCGAGCACCGTAGTGCCCGCCGTCAGCAGCACCGGCCGCAGCCGCAGTTTCGACGCCGTCACAATCGCCTCGTGCAACGCAACACCCTCCGCGCGCAACACGTTGATGAAGTCGACCAAGATGATCCCGTTGTTCACCACGATGCCCGAAAGACTGATGCAGCCGATGCCCGTCATCAGGAAACCGAAGGGCAACCCAAACGCGAGGAGGCCGAGAAACACGCCGCCGAGCGACAGGAGCACCGTCGACATAATGATCAAGGTCTGCACGACCGAGTTGAACTGGAGAATCAAGAGCAGCGAAATCAACAACAGCGCCACCACAAAAGCGTTCTGCATGAACGCCGCCGACTCGTCCACGTTCTGCCGCTCGCCCGTATACGACAGCGTGTAACCCGGTGGCAACGAAAGATCCGCCAAGCGCTCACGCACCTCCCCCAACACCTCGGAGCCGGGCCGGCCCTGCGCCTCCGCAATGACCGTCACCGTCCGCTTCCGATCGATCCGCTTGATCGTCCCCGGACCTACGCCATGCTCGAGGCGCGCCACCGACGAGAAAGGAATGCCCTCCCCGCGCGCGTTCACCAGCGCCATGCCCTCCACAAACGACACATCCTCGCGGAACCAGTCCGGGAATTTCACCGTCACGTCGTACTCGTCGTCACCCACGCGGTACTCGCCCGCCTTGCGGCCGTGAATCGCCGCCTGCACCGTCGCCCCAATATACTGCGTACTCAGTCCCGCCAGTTTTGCCTTCTCTCGATCGACCACGACGCGCACCTCGGGCTTGCCCCGCTCCATATCGTCGTGCAGATCCACCAGCCCATTCACGTCCGCAATGCGCTTCTTCACCTCCTGCGCGATCCCCGTCAACACCGCGAAATCCTCGCCCGCCAATTCGATGTTCACCGGCGGCGCGGGCGGCGGCCCCATCGCCGTCTGGCCGATCCGGATTTCCGCGCCCGGGACCCCACCAAACGAGCGCCGCAGCCGCGCGACGATCTCTGACGGAAGGACCTCCATCGTCTCGGGCTTGGGAAATACCAAGGCCACGCGGCCGATGTTGCTCTTGCTCACGCTCGTGCTCGAGCCCGGCATGCCCTCGCGCACGTTCGCCCCGTGCGATCCCACACTCGACGCAATGTAATCCACATGACCCTGATTGCCCTTGACGATGCCTTCGACCGCCTTCGTCACTGCATCAGTCGCGTCGAGGTTCGTGCCTTCCGCCATTTCGATGTTAATGTTCGCGCGGTCGGGCTCGACCGTGTTGAGAAACTCAAACTGTGCGTTCGCCGCCCACACACCGACGATGGTAATAATCACCACCACCATCCCCGCCAACGCCACCGCGCGCCACTCCAGTGCCGTACATAACACGCGGCCGTAGAGGCGCATCGTACGCGACTCGCGTTCCGTCTCTTCTGTTTTCCGCTTGACCCGCGCGTAGCGGGAAGCCAGTGCCGGATTGACCATCAGCCCCACAAACAGCGAGGCCGTCAGACAGATGATGACCGTCTTTGGCAACAAGCTCATGAAACTACCCATCATGCCTGGCCAGAAGATCAACGGAAAGAAAGCCGCCACCGTCGTCGCGGTCGATCCGATGATCGGCCAGGCCACCTCGGCCGCACCCAGCTTCGCCGCCTCGACGCGCGAGTGGCCCATGTGGATGAACCGATGGATGTTCTCCACCACAACGATGCCGTTGTCCACCAGCATGCCCAGCGCCACCATCAGGCTGAACAGCGATACCATGTTGAAGGTCATGCCGTAGAGATACATCACGACAAAGGTGATCAACATCGACAGGGGAATCGCGAGCGACACAAAAACAGCGTTGGAGAAACCCAGGAACAACAAGATGACGCCGAACACGAGAATCAGCCCGCTCAGAATGCTGTTGACGAGTTGCCGCTGCATCTCACTAATCCGCAGCGACTCGTCGAGCGTAATATTCACACGTACTTGAGGCGGCAACTGGCCCCGGGCCACGTCGAGCAGCGCACGTACGCTCTTAGACACCTTCACCACGTCCGACCCCGCACGCTTGCGGATCACCAGCGACACCGAGGGCTCGAAATCGAGCCGGGCGTAGTTCTCAGGGTCCTTGAATCCGTCCGTAATTTCTGCGAGGTCGCGCAGATACACCACTCCGCTCTCGCCCTGTTTCACCACAAGATCGCGCAAGTCCTCCGCGCCCGTGATCTCCCCCGGCACGCGCATAATGTACTTGCCTTGGCCCATCTCCATGGATCCCGCCGGCACATTTACGTTTTCCAGAAAGGCGATCTGCGCGAGGTCGCCGAGCGACACCCCGTATCCGGCCGCACGCGCGGGATCGACGACGATCTGAATCTCCCGCTCAAAGCCGCCGATGATGTCCGCCGCCAAAATCCCCGGCAGGCCCTCGACCTCGTCCTGCAAGCGTTCCGCGATCTGCGTCAGCTCCACCCGATCGATCGGTCCGGTCAAATTCACCTGGATGATCGGCTGCTCCGCCGTGTTGATGTCGGAAACGATCGGATCGTCAGCCTCTTCGGGAAGTTCTCCCCGCGCCATGTCGACCTTGTCGCGCACTTTCTGGATCGCGTCGTCAATGTTGACGTCCGTCTCGAACTCCACAACGACCGCCGCCATCCCCTCGTTGCTGGTCGAGGTCACCTTCTTCACGCCGGAAATGCCCGTGAGCTTGCGCTCGATCGGCATCGTCACCAGGGTCTCCATGTCCTGCGGAGACACGCCCTCGTAGCGAATCGTCACCATCGCGATCGGAATGACAAGTTCGGGCTCGGTCTCGCGCGGGAGCGTCCACAAACAATAAAGACCCATCACAACGATGAGCACGAGCGACACGACGATCGTAATGCTCCGATCGACGCTGAAATCGGTAAGTTTCACGACGCGGTCGCCGGTGCCGGAATCACCCGGACACTTTCACCATCGCGTAGTGAACGCTGCCCCACGGAAATGAGCTGGTCGCCCGCGCCCAGCCCTCTCGTGATCAGCACCTGACCGTCTTGAAAGAAACCCACCTCAACCGGGCGCATCACGGCCTTCCCATCCTCTTCGACAAACACAAACCGTCCCTCCGGGCGGCTCAACACCGAGAACATCGGGACCGTGATCCCCTGCTCGAAAACCTCACGCACCAGTCCCACGCGCGCGATCATCCCCGGCTTGAGCACGCACTGCGTATTGGCGACTTCTATTTCAGTCCTGAACGTGCGCGTCGCCGGTTCGGCGGTCGTCGCGATCCGGAAAATCTTCGCCTCGAAGGTATCGTCCGGCGCCGAGTCGAAGCGCACCATCACCGTGTCACCCGGCTTAAAACGCGAAACATCCCGCTCGGGTATCCCCACCAGCAACTTCAGCTTGTCGATCTGGACCACCCGCGCCAGGGGCTTGCCCACCGTCACAAACTCCCCCGCCTCGTTGTAAATCCGATCCATTACCCCGGACAGTTCGGGCTTGATCACGCTGTGCGCGAAATCGATCTCCGCCAGCCGCAAACGCGCCGCCGCCGCATCACGATTGGCCGAGGCCCGGTCCTGCTCCTGCGGCGAACTGATACCACGGTCGCGCAGCTCGCGCACACGCGCCAATTCCTGTTCGCTCAACTTGTGCTCGGCCCGCGCCTGATCCAGCCGCGCCTGGATCGACGTCGTGCTAATCCGGAGAATCTCCTGCCCCGCGGCCACCGCATCGCCTTCCTCGATCCCCTGCCACTCGATCTGCCCCGAAATCTCTGCGCTGATCGTGACCGCCTCCCACGCCTCCGCCAAGCCCGTCAAATAAAAACGGTCCTCAACACGCTTGGCCTCGACCACCTGGACAGTCACCGCAGGCGTCGTGTCCGGCTTCTCGATCACCTTCTCGGGCTTGGCCAGTTGCGCCGCCCACACGCCCGCGATGATCCCTCCGCCCACCAGCGCGAGCGCACCGATAATCACCAGACTCAAGAAAAACTTTTTCATGGCTTCCTTTTTCCCTTCGACCGACCAGTGCCGCCCGCAGGCCCCACCGGATAGATGCCGTCCAATGCATAACGCAACTCGGCCCGGCCCGCTTTCGCGCCCGCCGCACCGTCCATAAACAAGTCCACCAGCCCGTCCCCAAGCTCAGCGGTCAACTCCACTTCCGGATGGCGCGCCTTCGCCATCACATGCAGATCCATCACACCCGAAAACGCAAGCGCAAGCGCCCGCGGATTTCCGCCCTTCAATTCCCCGCGCAGCACGCCCTCCGCCATCACTTTCGCAATCCGGTCGAAGCGCTCCTGCGCCAGCTTGTCGCTGTCCAGCCGCATCGGTTCATCCGGCGGCGCAAAGAAAAATCGAAGCATCAACTGCACCGTCTCCGGCGATCGCTGCGCACCCTCAAACACCAGCCCGATCAGCGCCTTCAACCGCTCCCGGCAGCCTGTATGACGTCCCAAGATCGCATCCATCTCAAGATACAAACGGTCGAATTCCCTCTCGACCAGATAGCAAAATAGCTCCGCCTTGTTCCGGAAATAATAGTAAAGAACCGGCCGGGTCACCCCCGCCGCCTCGATAATCTCCCGCACCGTGGTCTCGGCGTAACCCCTTGAAGCAAATAATGTTAGGGCAGATTCCGCCAACCGCGTCCGGGTGGACTCGTCGGCATGGATCGGCGTTTCTGCTATCGCGGGTTGGGAAGTCATAAATGTACCTAACGGTCGTTAGAAACACCGTAGACTACCAAGGGGTTCCCTCCAGCGTCAAACCCAGTCCTGTCCCTCAAATCCTTAAAAAAAGCCCAATGTCCCCGAAATCGCCCGGCGCATTCCGCCCCTTTCCACCGAAGCCTATGCTAAACTCCGCGCACACTACTCCGAATCCAACGCTGTAGTTCTCCACCCGAGGAGAATACGACCTGCGCAACTCCGGTCCGGCCACGCTCTCTTGGGACACTTACGTTTCACCGGCGACCTCGCTCCACACATGGCGCGCATCGCGCGACGCTCATGCCCAGGCCTTCGCCGATCAACGCCGGATCATCGCGGATATCCTCACGGCCCGCGCGCCCCAGCGTGTTGCCTGTCTCGGGGCGGGATATTTGAACGACCTCCCCGTCGAGACCCTGCTCGCGCCGTGCCGGGAAAACGTCTGGGTAGACTGGATCGCCGGCGCATCCGTGGAAGGGGTCCGCGCCACAACGATCACCGTGGCCTCTGGAAAACCATCGTGTCTGTTCTGCGCTTGTCCAAATCCTCAGCGCTATTGCACGGGCTTTTCGGGACCAGTGAAAAGTTCCGAAATGGTCTGCAACGCCTTCGCGCCCATTGCGCAGCCGAATCTACACTGCGCAAGCTACGCACCCGGCGAAGAACCGCTCCTACTCGTCCACGACGTGACCTCGGGCCGCGCCACGCGTTTTGCGCGCCGCGCGCAAAAGCTGGTCCACGCCAGCGCGAAACCCGAAGAAGCCTTTCGCCGCGCCCTGGCCGAGTGCCGGCGCGAATCGGCCTATCGCGAGCCCATTCCCGTCGACGCCGGGTCCTTCGATCTGGTGACCTCGTCCATGTGTAAGCTTCCCCGTCAAGTGGACAGTTGTAAAGTAGAGTTTTCGGCGGTTAGTTGTTCTTCGATTTGTTTTCGGT
>VFKU01000054.1 GCA_009885415.1 Rhodothermota bacterium | reverse complement strand
GTGAGAGGATTTGAACCTCCGACCTCCTGGTCCCGAACCAGGCGCGCTAACCGGACTGCGCTACGCCCCGCGATGCTTGGGGATCATACACGAGAGACGAGGGCCGCGGCGAACCGTGGAGGGCGCGGGGAAGGCGGCCCGGAGTGAATTCGTTCGGCGCGCTGATCGCGTAGACCTTTCGCCAGCCACGAGGGAGGGTTGTTTTCGGGAACTGTTCAAATTCCGCGTGAGTCCGCCGTGCATGGCCCGCCGGATTCGGGGTACACTCAAGCTTGTGAGCGTCGACAAACCCAACATCGATCGGATCATGGTCTCGCTCGGGGACCGATCCTACCCGATCCTCATCGGGCGGGGAATCCTCGATCGTTTGCCTGAATTGCTCAAGAGGACTGGGGCGCGCGGCGCGATTGGGGTTGTCACCGATGAGCAGGTCGATCGCCTGCACGGGCAGGCGGTCACGCGGGTCTTGGTCGACGCGGGGTATTCGCCGCTGGTCGCGACGATGCGGCCGGGTGAGGAGCAGAAGCGTCTAGCGCGTATCGATGAGATCACCGGCGCGTTTTTGAATGCCGGGGTGGATCGTTCGAGCGCGGTGGTGGCGCTGGGCGGCGGGGTGGTGGGCGATGTGGCCGGGTTCGCCGCGGCCTGCTATATGCGCGGCATCCCCTATGTTCAGGTGCCGACGACCGTTGTTGCCCAGGTGGATTCCAGCGTGGGCGGTAAGACGGCCGTCAATCACGCCTTGGCGAAGAACATCATCGGGGCCTTTCATCAACCCGCCGGGGTCTTGATCGATCTTGAGTTTTTGAGCACCTTGCCCGAACGCGAGCTTCGCGCCGGACTTGCGGAAGTGATCAAGCACGGCGTCATCGCTGACGAGAAGCTGTTCGAGTACATGGAAAAGCAGTCGGCGGCGATTCTTGCGAAAGACCTCGACGCGCTGCACTATCCCGTGCGCCGGAGTTGCGAGATCAAGGCAGCGATCGTGTCGGCCGACGAGCGTGAAGAGGGCGTCCGCGCAAACCTGAACTACGGCCACACCTTTGGTCACGCGATTGAGACCGTGGCCGGCTACGGTACCTTCCTGCATGGGGAAGCCATTTCGATCGGCATGAACGCCGCCGGGCATCTCGCGCATTCGCTGGGCCTCGTCGATGCGGCTTTCGTGGAGCGCCAGGCCGCGTGTCTGCGGGTCTATGGTCTGCCGGTGCAGTGGGCCGAGCTTCCGGTGGAGGAGGCGCTCGCCGCGATGAAGCGGGACAAGAAGGGGCGCACCGGGACGCTGAAGTTCATCGTGGCGGACCGCATCGGCCATGTCGTGCATCGCACGGACGTGAGCGAGGCGCAGGCCCGCGCCGCCCTTGAGGCCGTGCGGACGGGGGCCTGATTCATGTCCGGTGCGGCTTTTGGCGGCGAGAACGCGGAAAGCTACTACGACGAAGGCCTTACCGCGGCGATGAAGGGCGACCTCAGTCTCGCGGCGCAGTATTTCGAGAAGGCCATCCGTCTGGACAGCAAGATGGCGACGGCTTATCACCAGTTGGGCCGGTGCTATGCGCGGCTGGGTAAATTGAAAATGGCGATCGCGCTGCTGGGTCAGGTGGTGGACAAGCGCCCCGATCTCTGCGCCGCACGCATCGAGCTGGGTCATGCGTTGAACGGCATCGCTCAGTTTGACGGCGCGAAGCGGCAGTTTCATGCGGCGCTCGAGACGGAGCCTGGGAACACGAAGGCCTTCCTGGGTCTTGCGGAGACGGAGGCCTTGCAGGGGCGCTGGGACGACGCGCTGCGCTTTGCGCAGTCGGCGCAACTGACTGGAGGCAATACGTACCCGGTGCTGTACATGCTCGGCGAGACGGCGCGGCACGCGGGGCAAGCGGAGTTGTCCGTGAAAAGCCTGCAGAAGTCGGACAAGCTGTTGGAGAAATACCTCGAAAGTAATCCGGACAAACCGGAGGGGCATTATCTCCGCGGTAAAGTGGCCGCGGCGATGGGGGCCTTCCCGACAGCCTTGCAGCATTTTCGGGAGGCCGAGCGGCGGACGGATGCGGCGCGCGCGTATCTGGCCTATGGCGAGAGTTTCACTCTGGCCGATGTGCTTGCCCGCCAGGTGGAGTGCCTCGAGGCGATGGGCCGGACGTCTTCGATCGGGGAAGTGATCGATCGTATTGCCTCGCTGAATCCTGAACATCCGGCGGTGAAAGCCGCGAGTGGGGGTTGAGGCATGGCCGAAGTCGACCTTCAAATTGTTCGCGAGTTCTTCGAGCTGAACCAGTTCATGGTGAGCACGCACTGGCCGCAGCACGATCCGCAGGGCCAAGGCGAGAGTGGGGTGCAGCTTTACGTCACGAACACCTCGCCGATCGAGGACGTCGCGCCGGAGGTCTTGTTGGGCCCGGCGGGCTTGCGCGGCATCGCGCGGGCGGTGGTCGAGGTGCGCCCGTGGCACACCGAGCGCTTCTATGCCTCTCTCGTCGATGCCAACCCCGTCCTCACGCAATTCGCGGAGCCCTGGTCGCTGGGCCACGCAAAGGATTTTTTTGGTACGGACGAGTTCAAGACCATTCTGATCATCTCGGAGTTGCCACGGACTCCAGAACAACGGCAGCAACTCGCACTCAAGCTCGCGCAAACGCAGGTGAACCATGTCCTGGAGTTTCCGGTGATTCTGAACGACCTCGCGGAACGGGTGATGGTCTCGGGAACCTACAACGGCTCCACGGCTATGCAGTTGCTCCAACTGTTCAAGCGATATCGGCTATTCCGGAACCAGCAATTAGAGTTCGCATTTCCGCGCGAAGCGCATGCCACCGGGCCCGGGCCTCGCGTGGACTCCGAGCCTGATGATGGCGAAGATTGAAGGAATCTGGGTGCTCTTGGGCTGCGTGATCTTCGCTGGCCTGTTTCTGCTCGTTCTAATTTACGTTACCGTCCAATACGTCCGTGATCTCAAGACTGGCCAGGGCTCTATCCTTCGGAAGACCGGGCGTTGGTTGAGAGATATTTTTGACACGCTCTCCGGCTTGGGATAGAGAACATAGTGTTCGGATTGATAGTCAAGTAGTACTGCTGGTTTAGTCGATGACGGTTTACGACGCGCTTGCGTGACAATCAAGATCTTCCCGAATGTACGCGCCTCATCCGATGTGCTGCATTTTGTTGGCAAGATCCTGGCCTGAGGTGGGAGGGGGTAAGGGCCGGCCGTCCTTTCGATAGAGATCGATGGCTTCTTCGACGATTTGGCACAATTCTTCAAACACCAATTTTTCATCATCGCCATGGCAGCCGCCGAGTAATAGCCCAGGTGCGCTGCCCACGTAGCAGTGGTCTTCCTCCGACCATTCGACGATCTTCGCGTAGCGCGCGCTTTCTCTCATTTCTTTGACTCCTCGACCGCCAAGCGAACGGCACGGACCTGATACGCTCTGGCGTCGTCGTCGGGCATCCCTGAAATTGTAACGGGCCTTCGCAGCTCTCGATGCACGAAGTTGCGATGACTTCCTTTGCCGCCACGATTCACGAAGCCGGCCCGTTCCAACTCGCGTATCAGCTCACGCACCTTCGGAGGCATCGGACGCCCATCTCGTTAGCTCAAGTATATCAGTATTTCCTGGTTGTCCAGTTAAGCTGCCCCGGCATCCCGCAGATATCGGTTTTCCCGCGCGCGAACGAGGCGGGCGAGGGTTCCGTTGGTGGGGCAGGGGAGGCCGTGTTTGGCGCCGATGCGGGCGATCGCGCCGTTGAGCGCGTCGATCTCGGTGCGGCGTTTGCGGCGGAAGTCTTCGTGCATGCTGGCGTAGTGGCCCGCGGTCACGGGGATGAGGCGGCCGAAGAGCCGATCGATGTACCCCTGGGCCGTGGACGGGTCGAGGACTACGCCCTCCGCGCGCCCGACCGCGTAGAGCTCCGTGACGACCTCGCGCATGATGGCTTGGGTGTGCTCGGTGTCCAGCAGTCCGCCGTAGGGGACGTCGAGCAGCGCGGAGAGAGGGTTCAGCGAGCAGTTGTACGCGACCTTCGCCCAGAGAAAGGTCGTAATGCGATCGGTGGCGTGCGTGGGGATACCTGCGGCATCCATCGCGCGCGCGACGACTTCGATGCGCCCCATCGGCACGGCGTCGCGGTAACACCCGATCGCGGTCGCGTCGGCCGTGACGGTGACCTGC
>VFKU01000757.1 GCA_009885415.1 Rhodothermota bacterium | reverse complement strand
TCGGCATCCTCGCGGTGACCGCGTGCATAGTCGCCGCCTTCTTCTTCATGGCGCATTCCGGGCAACGCACCAGCCTGGCGGTAATCCTTGCCGACGACACGCAGGTCTCGGCGGATCTCGCGGAAGCCAAACGCATCGATTCCACCATCGGCGGGCTGCGCGAAGAGACCGCGAAGATCGAAAAACTCGTAGGCGACTTCGAAGAGCGCCTGCCCTCCCACCGCGAAATCCCCACGCTCCTCCGGGAATTCGAGGCGATGGCGGCGGACGAAAACATCGACGTCGAGCTCTCGCCGCTGGCGCGCAGCCAGGACGGACGAAAGGAAACGATCCCGTACAGCATCGTCGCGCACGGCGACTACCACCAGATCGCCGGCTTCGTAAACCGCCTCGAGCGCTTCAAGCGCTACCTCAAAGTCAGCGATTTGACCGTCGGCCCCTCCAAGGACGGCGTCAGCACCGCGCGCTTCACGCTGAACACCTACCGCTTTCTCCAGGAATCCAAGGACGGTGCCGCATGAGTCAAAAAGACGCGAAGAAGAAACAGACCATCATCCTCGGCGTGCTCGGGGTCGTACTGACCGCCGTCCTGGGCAGCCAGCTCCTCGGCGGAAAACCCAGCCCGGCCGCGCAAGCCACCCAGACGGGCGCGCAGGCGCCCGCGCGGGTTTCCGCCGACGCCCTGCCCAGCGCCGAAGCCCGCGTCGGTTCCGTGTTCCAGCGCGCCAACGTGAATCTCGATGCGCTCGTGCAGGAAATTAAAGCGGTCGAATTCGAATACGGCAAGGACAAAGAAGAACGCGACCCGACCATGCCGCTCGTCGGCGACACCATGCTCCTGCATACGCGCACCGCCAAATCCACGGGCTCACAAGACCCCGACGATCTTCTCTTCTCTGCGAAACGGATGAAGGTCACCGGGATCATCTGGGACGACGACGCCCCGCTCGCCGTCATCGACGACAACGTCGTGGCCGTCGGGTTCCAATTTGAAGACAGCATTTTTGTGAAAGCGATCGAACGCGACCGCGTCATCCTTGGCATCACCGGCCAAGATGTTGAAGTGGTCAGCGAACTGAAGGAGCACTAAACCATGCACCGATTCCTCCCCTGCCGCTTCCTCACACCTCTCTGCCTCGCGGCGATTTCCGCGTCGCTCGCGATGGCTGCGGACACACCTCCCCAACGCTCCCAGATGATGCTCGCCGTTTCCGACGCTGTGTCGGCCGGCCTCGCGCCCGTGCCCGCCGCTGCGCTGGACGGTGCCATTGACCGGGCCGCCGCGCTCAGCCGGTTGAACGTGGACGCGATGGATCGCGTCACCGAACTCCGTCTGCGCCTTGATCGCTCCGCGCCCTACGGCGCCGTGATGGCCCCCGGCGGAGCTGCGCTGCACATCACTCTGGCCGACACCGTCGTGCTGCCCTCGCTCCAGACCATGGCCGTCGGCAGCGGCAGCGTCGTTTCCGGCGTCACCGCCGAACTCGTCGCCGCCCATCCCCAATTTGTCACGCGCGTCTCCGTCGCACTCAATGCTCAAGCCGGCATCGCGCTGCGCTCGGAGAAGGACACGCTCATCGTCACCATCACGCCCGACGCCGCCGGCCTCTCGGGCCTCGACGCCTCGCCCGCGCAACTTGCGTCGGCCTGCATCGAAGAAACCGTCCGCCGCGACGATGATCTCTTCGCCGCCAGTAACGCGTTGATGAACGAATCCATCGAGAACGCGCGCCACGGCATCGAAGAAGCCGATCTCAGCCTCCTCCAGGCCGAACTCCTCCGCGCAACGCCCGCCACCGCGGTCCGCGCCGGTTTCCAGACCCACCAGACCCAGACCGCCATGCTCGAAGCCGAGCGCTCCACGCTGCTCGCCCGCCGCTCCGACGCGCTGCAGACCGCTCGCCGCGCGCTGACGACTGACGCGAAGGCGGACGCCATCCTCGCGACCTTCGACAGCCAGGAAAAACAATACGCCGCCGCGCTTCAGACGCTCGCCGCGCGCGCCAAGCAGCAGTCCGAATTGAACGGCCTCCTCGCCCAGCGAGTCCAGAGCGAAGTCGCCGGCGTCGCACACGGCACCTCCGCCGCCTCGCTCCAACAGATGGACAGCGCGCTTGCCGCCGTCCGCACCGCCGCCACGGATGCCAAGCCCCAGATGGCCGCCGCCGCGCCGCGCAGCGAAGTCGCCAAAGCCAACATCGCACTGAATCTTCAGACCGAGGCCCCGCTCGCCGCGCTGAACAAGGACGCGCTCGCCGCAGTCCCGCCCGCACCGCGCGCACGGACCACCGAACACCGGCTCACCATGAATGAAGTCTCCCGCGGTGCCCCGATGGCCGTCCTGCGTTCAACGCCGGACCAAGTCGCCGTCGCCGAAGGCAACGGGGTCATTCGCCTCGCGCAAGCGCAGCCCGCCGCCGACGGCACGGGGATCACCGAAGTCCAAGCCGCCGCGCCAGCGCTGGTCCCGGCGAAAGAAAGCACTGGCCCGCGCCGCTACAGCGTGCCCAAGACCACCGGCACGCGCCCGGCCTTCAACCTCTACAATCCCAATGTCCCCGCGTCGCAGGATCCGCTGCGCCAGGTCGTCAACCTCGACTTCCAGGGCATGGACCTCACCAACGTCGTCTCCCTCCTCGCCGAGAAGGGCCAGATCAACGTCATCGCCGGCACCGAAGTTACCGGCACAGTGACCGCGAACCTCAAGAACGTCCCGCTCGGCCGCGCCATCGAAATCGTCCTGCGGATGAACGGCCTCGGCATCGTCGAAGAAGCCGGCGTCTATCGCATCACGACCTACGAAGAAGCCATCGCGGCCCAGCGCCAGACCCGCATGATCTTCCTCAAGAACGCGCAGGCCGAGGACATCAAGAAAACACTCGACGACATCGTCGAAACGGGCGCGAAGAGCGACCTCGTGTCGATCTCCGCCAACCCCGCCACCAACGTCATCATCATCGCGGGGCCGCTCGAGTCGATCGAGGAGCTCGAGGGCGTCGTCGCAGAAATCGACGTCGCCGATCAAGTCGTCCCGACGATTACCATGCCCATAAAACTCAACTACAGCGACCCCCTCGAACTGCTCCCGGTCGTCCAGCCGCTCCTCAGCAAGGAAGGGAAAATCAGCGCCGACCCGCGCACGCGCCAGCTCATCGTCTCAGACATCCCGGTGAAAGTCCAGGAAATCCAGGCCCTCGTCAACACGATCGACCTGCCGGTGAAGTCAGTCAAGATCGATGCGCTCGTCGTCAACGCGATTCTCGATGACGGAGCACAGACCGGTGTAGATTGGCTCCTCAACACGAACCACCTCCAGCCCGACGGCAAGCCGGACTTCTCGATAGGCGACGTCCTGCCGATCACCAATCCGGCGGCGGGCGCGGGCATGCTCGGATTCGGCATTCTTTCGGACAGTTTCAACCTGCGCGCCAATATCAAGGCCCGCGTCGAAAGCACCGACTCCGAGATCCTCGAAAACCCGACGATTGTCACCGTCGAAAACAAGCCCGCCGAGATCCAAGTCTCGCGCGAAATCCCCTACCAGGAACTGACGCAGACCAGCGAAGGCGGACAGATCGCCTCCACCAAATTCAAAGACGTCGGTACCGTCCTCAAGGTCACCCCGCGCGTCACACACGACGAGCACATCATCGTCGCGCTCGACGCCAAACAGAGCAATACGACCGGCGAAAGCGTCACCGGCGTGCCCGTTGAAGCCAAGCGCACCGTAAAAAACGAGGTCCGCATCAAGAACGGCCAAACGTTCTTCGTCGGCGGACTCCGCGGGCACGAGAGCAACCTCAAAAACCGAAAGGTGCCGATCCTCGGCGACATCCCGGTGCTCAACACCCTCTTCAAGAGCCAGGATGTCACGAAGAAGCACTCGGATTTGATGATCTTCGTCACTTGCAACATTCTGCCCGACGACAAACTGCCGGATCTTACGCCCTATCAGCAGGAGAAGTATGACAAACTCGGCGGCATGCCGCACAGCGTCAACGGCACGCGCGACATGGTACGCACCTACACGCACCCCGAAGAACAGCGCGACCCGATCTACAAGTGGCGCCGCTCAAAGTAGCCGCCGCTCAACCATCGCACCCTCTCGCGGCCGCAGGCATACACGCCTGCGGCCGCGGTCTTTTTCAGCCAGCGAAATGAGCCTGGTTCCTGCTTTTGATACCATGGCGCCCATGCGCGCGCCACGGACCCCCACTTTCCTGATCGCCTCACTCCTGCTCGCCGCCGTCGCG
>VFKU01000411.1 GCA_009885415.1 Rhodothermota bacterium | reverse complement strand
TTTCAAGACTGGTGCGTTACCAATTACGCTAGCCCTCCGGCGAAGCGGGGCGCGGGGCGTGCCCGGCCACGAAGGAGATTGTACCGTATCCGGGCTATTCGGCGTCAGCGGGGCCTTGGCCGGCGGCGGCGAGAAAACGGTGGATCTGGGCGACGAGTTCGCGGGTCGTGAAGGGCTTGGTCAAGAGACCTTGGGCACCGGCGTTTTCGACGTTTCGGCGGAGGTCGGGGCTTTGTGCGGAGGTGACGCAGAGCACCGGGATATCGCGTGTCTGGGGATTGCTCTTGAGCAGGCGGCAGGCCTCGAAGCCGCTCATCATGGGCATCATGATATCGAGCAGCACGAGATTGGGCTGCTCGGCTTCGGCGATGTCGAGCGCGCTGATGCCGTCGAAACAGGGGATGACCTCGAAGCCCTCCATCAGCAATGCGCGCTGCCAGAGTGTCACGACATCGGGTTCGTCGTCGACTATCAAGATCACCGGTTTGGACATGCGCCCCTCGGGCCACCCTTAGACTTAGAACTTTTAACGAAACTCCGCCATCGTGGCCTGGGCGGCTCGCCCATGCGGGCGGGCGCCAACCCGCGGGAAGTTTTGTTAGAAGCTCCTAGCTTAATCACGCCCGGCCCCCGCGGGTTCCCTACCCGCGAAAGACCGCTCCCCTATTTTCGTCCAGGCCGCTTCGCGTCGCCCAGGGTGACGTCAATCGTCTGCATCCCTCGCGGCGCGCGCGGCCGCGCCGGGGCCACCGTCCGCGGCAGGATGGTCTTGGCCCTGGGCCGGGGTGCAGCGCGCTTGTTTTCGAGCTTGATGCCCATATCGCTGAATACGCCGTCGCTGGCGTCGAGCCGCACGACGGTGCCGTGACGCGCCTCGGCGAGCGGTTTTTGAAAGTTTTCGTCGCGCATCATCTGCACTTCGACCGGAGTGCCGATCTCCAACGTGCCCAGGACGCGCACCAACATGCCGTGCGGGGTGAGGTTCAGAATGATGCCCTCGACTTGACCGCCGTCGGAGAGGGTGAGCAGACACGGGCGCATCGTCGGCGTGCGCTTGGCCGTCCGCCGGCCGCGCACCAGCGCGCGCTCGTCTTTGGAGAAGAACATTTCGTCGGGCATTGCAGACTCCCCGCCCCCACCCGCTGGACTAAGGATACACGAGCGGAGGGCCGGACGGCCAATGCCCCTGCACGAAGCGTGCACGGCTTTGTTACACTGACGGCGTAGTTTTTCGGAGGTCCGCGGCCCAATGCGACGATTCGAGCGGGGGCCCCTCGTGCACGCGATCGCGGCGCTCGCGTTCGCGGCGTGCGCTGAAGTTGCCTTCGCACAGGCGCGAGTGCGTGAGCACGAATCGGCTGTCACGTCCCTCCCGTGGGCGAAGCCCCTCAAGAGCGGCCCCGTGCGTGTGGCGGCGGTGGTCCCTCGGGATGGCGCCGGCGATCTGGTCGCGCTCGAACAAGATTTCGATCTGCGCGTGGAGACCTATGTCTTCGACGAGGCCGATGCGGAATCGTCCGACGCAGCCCTCGCTTCCGCGCTGGCCGCCGAGAGTGACGCGCTCATCGTTTCCTCGTTAAAACTCGCCGATCTCTCCACGACATCGCGCGAGGCGCTCGCGGCGCGCGTCCGGGGCGGCATGGGTCTGTTTTGGGTGGGCTTCGCCACCTCTGGCGAGCCGGAGCTGCGCGAGTTCCTCGCACCGCTGGATCTCGCGCCCGAGGAGAATCCGCCCGACTTCACCGCGCGCGCGGGCGGCGCGGCGCTGGCCGATCTGCGGCCGGGTTTCGATGACGCCACCGCCTACTCCGGAGCGCAGGCGCGCGCCGTCGAATTTCGTTTCTGGCGGCAGCGTCCCGATGGCCACGCGGCGATCCCGCTGACTCCCCTGGACGCGCTCGATGCACCCATGAGCGTCGAGAATTATCGTGCGATCGCGGGGCGGGCACTGCTTTGGGCCGCCCGGCGCGACCCAGAGGCCGCGCTGTTGCGCATTGAAGATCGCGCGCCGGAAGGCCCGGATGCGCTGAGCACACCGCCGCAATTGCCGCCGCAATTTGTCGAGCGTGTGCGTCAGTCAGCGATGGCGGGCGTGCTCCGCTCCTACGCGGTCGTGCTCGACCGGCCCGCACCGCGCAGATACGCGCTGCGCGTGCGTGCGCGCTATCCGGATCGCAGCATCGAATGGGCCTACACGGCCGAAGAAAGCATCGACAAAGGTGCGACGCAAGCGCTGCTCTCCGTGCCCACGGGCGCGGGCCGTTGCTTTCTCGACGTTTGGCTGATGGACGGGCCCAAAGTGGTCGATTGGCTCACGCAAGTGCTCGAACTGCCCACGCTGCCGAGTCTCGGCGTGGTGAATTTTGGCCGCGTGGTGATCGAGCCGAACGATCATCTGCGAATCAGTGCGCAGGTGCGCGGGCGACTCGCGCCGATCTCCGATACCTCTTCGTCGCGCGCGAGAGACGTTCTTTTTCTGCGCGTAACGGATTCGCTCGGCCGGATCGTGGCCGCACACGACGCCGCCGCGCCTGCGGATGCCGCGGAGATGATCCATGAACTTGCGCTGCTAGATCTGCTTGGCCCTTACGCTCGCGCCGAGGTCTTCGCGGCGACCGCGGGCGATTCTCCCCTCACACCCTGGATCCGCGAACGCGCGGCCTATCGCTCGGCGAACCTCGTCGTCCGGCAACCGCTGCCGCCGGGCCTCGCGCTCTTCGTGGATGAAGCGGGCGAAGGCAGCTTTGCCGGCTCGGCGCGGCGGCGGGCGCTCGCCGCGCAAGGGGTCGATTTCATTTTTCCCGGCGAGGAACCCGACCTTGGAAACATCGCCGCGGACGGCCTCCGCGCGATCGGACGTCTGGACAATCTGGCGACTACCGCGTCGGGCAGTATCGATACAGGATCGCGATCCGGAGTGGCGGCGCTGCGCCAGGCTGCGGCGCGCTACGCCTCGTTGCGTCCGGGCCTGTACGTCGTTGCCGGCGCGAATTCAGCGGCATCACCGGCGGACGCGCTGGAGGAGTCGCGGGTGAGCATAGAAAAAATCGTGCGCAAGGCGGATCCGCGGGCGCTTGTCGCGCTGCTCGATGGCGACTTCAGCGCGGCGGGCACGGGCGGATTTCGCGTGGCGCCCGCGGATCCGGAGGCGCTCGAGAACTACGAAGCGGCGCACGGGGATTACCTCGCGGTGCGCACGCCATTGCCCGAGGGCGATCGCGCGTTCGAGCGGGGCCGCTGGCTGCCGTGGCTCTGCGCGCTGCATCAGGTCAACGCGCTGTGGATTTCGCCGCGCGGAATCGCGGACGACGCCGCCCTGCTCGACGCGATACTGGCCGAGGCCGGCCGCGTCCGCGAAGGTTTCGATGTGTTGTTCGCCCGCGCGAGACTGGCGCCTCTGCCCGACGACCCCCGGGTCGACGCGCCGAAAAAATTCACCGGCCTGGCGACGCGATCCGAATTCGGAAAGGCCACGATCTACGCCTACCTCGCCGATCCCGAGGCCGCCGGGAAAGCGACGCTGCGCATTTCCGCGGGATCGGGCGCGCAGCTCTACAACCCGACGGCAGCCGAGGCGCGCGCCTTGCGCACGCTACAGCTCAAGCTCCGGCCGGGAGAGACCGGCATCGCGTGCGTGTTGCCTTACGAGGTCTCGCGGATTGCGCTCGAATTCCCGCGCTCGATCGCGCAGGGCCGGCGGCTCACGATCCGCGCCACGGTGAAGACGAAGGGCGCGCTGCCGGGCGATCATGTGTTACGCATGAATTGCTTCGACCTCGCCGGGCGACCGTTGAAGCACTACAGCCGGACGATGATCGCGCGCGAGGGCGCGGGCATGACGTGGCTGCCGCTCGCGTTCAACGACGCGCCCGGGACCTACCGCATCGTCGTGCGCGACCTGCTCTCCGGCACCGAGGCGGAGGAGTGGTTTACGATCCAGGCGCCGGCGGAGAATGCGGCGGGCGCTGTTCGCTGATTCGGTGGCGCACGGTCAACGTGCGGCGCGCTCCGGGCGCGAGGGGTGCGCGATCTGCCTTGCTCACCAACCGCGTGAAGCGTGGACCCGCCTCATCATCAACCTCGACGGAATCGCCCGGCGCGGCGTCGACGATTTCCATCGCGACCGTCCGGCCCGCGCTTGGAAATCTCAGCGCGATCGACTGGGGGGTGGATTGCGCGGACACTCGCCCTCCCGGATCCGTCTCCGCAACGATTGAAATTTTCGGAACGACGGTCTCGGCCGAAAGATTCTGAAGAGTGAGACGGGTTTCGAGACTGTCCTCGATCAATTCGACCCGCTCTTGAATCAACAATCCGTTGTCGAGCCGGGTCTCGAACGTGAGACTGTTCTCCCCGCGCTCGACCACCGTGAACGCTTCCTCAATCGGCTCCGGCTCGGCCCAGCGATCGGTGTCGGTCGTCGCCTCAACTTGAAGGCGGCCGCGGAGTGAACGAATATCGTCGTAGCCTGCGAGCCAGTCGCGCCCGGTCGCGAGTTCGCGCCAGCGCACCACCGCCCCGCCGCGCGCGGGGACGATCCATATCTCGAAACGATCGTTCCGCAACTTCTCAATGGGCGCGACTTCATAGCGCGGTGGCGTCTGGCCTTTGAGGCGGGTCCTCAACGCATCGAAGGGATAGTCGTTCAAATGCGTGACGCCCAACGCAGTCGCTTCGGCGAAATACTCTTCCAAGGTCGGACCGGGCGGCCGTGTAAACACGTAGGTGTCCGGCGTTTGATACACCCGCGGCGGGCACACCAGCGCGGCGTACTGCACCGGGAGATACGCGGATCGCAGGCGCTGCGTCAGCGTCTCGTCACGCGTCGCCGCGAAGGCCCGCCCAAAAATTTCCTGTGCGCGCTCGACTGTCTCCGCGTCGAGCCACTCAAGGTCGTTCACGAAATACATCGGCCCGCCCCAGGCACGCAGCCGGTCTTGCAGCAGCCGTTGATATTCCGCGATATAGGGCGCCGCCTCGCCGTAATACGCCGCGAGAAATTCGGCGGTCTCTTTTTCCCAGTCGAAATCCGGCTCACGCAATCCGCGCCCAATCAGGTAGCTCTTGAGCAACTCGAAATCGCTGTGCGGCGAGAAGGGGCTCGCTTGTTCGAAGACGCCGTCGATGCCGAGGCGATGGAACAGGGCGAGGTTGGGTTGCAACACGGGCAGATTCGGGTGCGGCGCCTGGAAGGCACGCCAGTTTTGCGTGTAGTCCCAGACATACAAGTGCTTCGTTATGCGCCGCCACGCTTTCAGGTCGCGCAGAAAAGCGCGGTTCGCTGGACTGCGCCGGTCGTTCAGCGGGCGACCATAGTCCGCTTCGATCGCGCAAAGACGGATGAGCACGTTGTCACGAGGGCGCGTGCGCTTCGGCGGCTCGCGCGAATAGAGGTAGGCGAAAGTGTCCACGCGCGCCTCGGGAAACTCGTCCTGGATTGCATCGGCGACGGCGTTCACGAATCGGATGATGGTCCCGCTGTGGCTCCCTTCGGCCTCGTCGACCGCGCGGCACTTCGCACAGGTGCACCACGAGTCGAACCAGAAGTAGTCCATCTG
>VFKU01000756.1 GCA_009885415.1 Rhodothermota bacterium | reverse complement strand
GACGGGCTACTCCACCGACGTGGACGTGCTCGAGGAACTGGCGCAGCAGCATCCGTTGCCGGAAAAAATTCTCGAGTACCGCACGCTGGAAAAGCTGCGCGGCACCTACGTCAGCGCGCTGCCGAAGTTGGTCCACCCGAAGACCGGGCGCATTCATACCTCGTTCAACCAGGCCGTTGCCGCGACGGGACGCCTTTCGAGCAGTGACCCAAATCTTCAGAACATACCGATCCGGACGGAACTGGGGCGGCGGATTCGACAGGGCTTCGTGCCCGGCGGACCCGGCCTGCGCCTGATTTCGGCGGATTATTCACAAATTGAATTAAGGATACTTGCGGAAATCTCGGGGGACGCTGCGCTGCGTGAAGCGTTTCGCACGGATCTCGACGTTCACCGGGACACGGCCTCGCGCGTGTTCGGCGTGCCGGTGGACCAGGTGAACGGCGAAATGCGCCGGCGGGCCAAGGCGGTGAACTTCGGCGTGATCTACGGGATCAGCGCTTTCGGGCTGGCGCGCAACATCGGCGTCGGCCGGGGCGAGGCGCAGAAGTTTATCGACAACTACTTCGCGCAGTACCCCGGCGTGAAGGCGTGGTTGGATCGGACGATCGAGGAAGCGCGGGTGAATGGGTACGTGAAGACGCTGATGGGCCGCCGGCGCTATCTGCCGGAGGTGACGGCGTCGGACCACAACACGCGCACGTCGGCCGAGCGGATGGCGGTGAACGCGCCGGTGCAGGGCACGGCGGCGGACATTATCAAGGTGGCGATGATCCGCTTGGACAAGGCGCTGGCGGGCACGCGATCGCGCCTGCTCTTGCAAGTGCACGACGAACTCGTCGTCGAGGCGCCGGTGGAAGATGCGCCGGAGGTCGCGAAGACGATGAAGGAGATCATGGAGAACGCGATGAAGCTGGAGGTCCCCCTCAAGGTGGACGTCGGCATCGGACAAAACTGGGCGGAGATTCACTAGCGCCGCCCGCGGTCCGGCCCGCTATCGGCCGGAAACAATACAGAGACCAAACGTAACAACCAGAGAGACACGAGGAAAAGCATGACGGAAAAAGGTGGTCAAGAACATCAACAAAACCGGCCGAGGCATCGTCCGGGCCGCCGGCCCGGCGGACCGGGCCCGCGTCCGAGTAAACCCAACAACGGCGGCGGAAACGCGCCGCGGCGGCCCGGCCCGGACGGCAACCGGCCGCAGCGTTACGACGCGGTCGAAGGACAGCCTGCGAACGACGCGGCGGATGAGACGAGCGGCGAAGAATTTAGCGGTCCTGAGTTGTCCATCACGGACCTGAAGAACATGAGCATGACCGATCTCTCGACGATGGCGCGAGAGCTTGGCGAGGAAAATATCGGACTCAAGAAGCAGGACCTGATTTTCTGGATCCTGCAACAAAGCATTGTCAAGGCCGGATCGATCTACGGCGAAGGCACGCTGGAAATCCTTCCGGACGGCTTCGGCTTCCTGCGCTCGCCGGACTACTCGTATATGCCCGGCCCGGACGACATTTACGTGTCGCCCTCGCAAATTCGCAAATTCGGTCTGCGCACGGGCGACACCGTGCAGGGCCACGTGCGTCCGCCGAAGGAAGGCGAGCGCTACTTCGCGCTGCTCAAGGTCGAGGCGGTGAACTACGAAAATCCGCAGGTCGCCAAAGAGCGGATTCTCTTCGACAACCTCACGCCCCTGCATCCAAACCAGCGCATCAAACTCGAGACGACGCCCAAAGAAATCGCGATGCGGATCATCGACCTCGTCTGCCCGATCGGCAAAGGCCAGCGCGGACTGATCGTCGCCGCGCCCTTCACGGGCAAGACGGTGACGCTGCAAAAAATCGCCAACAGCATCAGCACGAACCACCCGGAAATCACGGTGATCGTGCTGCTGATCGACGAGCGCCCCGAAGAGGTCACCGAAATGAAGCGCGGGGTGAAGGGCGAAGTGAT
>VFKU01000824.1 GCA_009885415.1 Rhodothermota bacterium | reverse complement strand
TGCGCCGCCGCCGCGCTCCTCGCGCAACCCGCCACCGCCCAATCCCCCGCCACTACCGGCGACGCCGCCTCCCTCACCGGCGAAATCCTCGTCCTCATCCTCGGACTCGCCCTCAGCGCCATCTGCGTCCTCATGCATTACGAGGCCCTCGGCCTGCTCACCCGAGCCCTGCCCCGCCTCGGCACCCATCCGCGCCCGCGCATCCTCTTTCTCATTCTCGCGCTGCTCATCGTGCATCAGGCCGAAGTCTGGATGTTCGCCTGGGGCTACTTCTTCGCCGGACTAAGCGGCATCATGGGCACGCTCGTCGGCGCCGACGGCCACCTCCTCACCTACGCCTACTTCTCCACCACCACCTACACCACCCTCGGCTACGGCGACATCACCCCCACCGGCCCCATACGATTTCTGGCGTCCGTCGAAGCCCTCACCGGCTTCCTCCTCGTCACCTGGAGCGCCTCGTTCACGTACCTCGAGATGCAACGCTTCTGGCGAGACAAATGACAATTCCAGTTCCGAGTTTCTGGGACGTGCTATTCTGGGCGCGAATCGAAACTGCCGGGATCCCGCGAGGAGAACGCCCATGACCAAGCCGGTGTTTTTCCTTCCTGTTCTGATGTGGATCGCTCCGCTGTGTTGGAGTCACCCCGCGGCGCTCGACGAAACCGAAGTCACCACACTCTTTACCAACGGCGATTTCGCCGCGCTCGAAGCCCTCAAAAATCACGCCCTCGAAACCAAAGAATGGGACAGCGACGGCGAATGGCAACTCGAACGCGTGTACTGGATTCTCTTCAGGGCCGCCGAGAAAATGTCCTCCGAGTCCGAAAAAAAGCTTCGCGACCACATGAGCGCCTGGGCCGAGGCCTATCCGAAGTCAGTCACCTGGCGAATTATTCTCGGCGAGACTCTTATCGAACTCGGATGGGATCAACGGGGTTCGGGGTGGGCAAGAGAAGTGACGCCCGAGGGCTGGACCGGCTTTCACAACTACCTCACGGAATCCTGGAAGATACTGCAAGACGCCCGAAATATTTCGCGGGGCGATCCGCAGTTGTACGCAACCATCACCGCCATCGTCATGGGCCTCGGCGAAGAACCGGTGAAGGGAGGCTCCGTTCCGTTCGGCTCGCTGATCGACCGACTCAGCACGCGTATGGCGGGCGTGCCAAACCCAGGAGCGGATGAGAAACCGCTTTTCGAGGAGATGTTCCTCGAAGCCATTCAACAAGAAAAGTACTACCCTCCGCTCTATCGTACACAATCGCTCAATCACTTGCTCCGCTGGTACGGATCCCCGGGCGATGTCGAACGCTTTGCCGCGCGCGCCGCGGACCTCACCGCCGACAAACTCGGCGACACGATGTACGCGATCATCGGAATTACCATTCTGAATATGCTCGCCGAAGATGCCTACGCAACGGAAACCGCGTTCGACTGGTCCCGGCTGAAGTCCGGTTGGGAACGAATGCTTCACGACTTCCCGGAGTGCAACATCTGGAGAAATCAGTATTGCCGAATGGCCTGCCTACACAAAGATCGCGACACCGCCGCGAGAATGCTGAAGACCCTTGACCCTCCGAGGCCGTTCGTCGTCTGGCGGTCGAAGGGTTACTTTGATAGCTGGGTCGCTTGGATTAACGGCACGGCGGAGTATCCAACGCTGAACCGCATGTCCGGGGCCGTTTCCGAACGGGACCTTGAAAAGGTGGAACGCTTCGCCCGCGAAGGAGACTCGGTAAACTTTTCCATCCTCGGAGGTGGTACCCCACTGATGATGGCAGTTGGAATAAAGAATCTGGAACTTACAAAATTACTACTTCGATTGGGAGCCGATACCGCGGTCAACAGCCTCAAAGGCAACACACCCCTGACCGAAGCCGCCCG
>VFKU01000862.1 GCA_009885415.1 Rhodothermota bacterium | reverse complement strand
GGCGGAGTGGCTGAAGGCGCGAGGATTTTCGGGGGTGAACTAAGCCCGCCGCGATGACGGGCCCGCAAAACCCACCGCCCGGAAAGCGAGTCAAACAACAAGAGACCGCCCAGGTCTACGAGACGCCTTTCCATGTCGACTTGCGTGCCCATTCGAAAATGTCTTGCCTCGGCCTGCGCACTCGGTGTCATTCTCGCATGTCGGCTCGCCGGTGCGGAGCCGACCGCGCTGCTCAACGTACAGATCGTTGATCTTCGCGCTGGAAGGGTCTCGCCCGCGCAGATCGTCGTCTGGGATGCGGGCCGCATCGTTGCCGCAGGACCGGCAACGGAAGTGCCGATGCCTGCCGGGGCCCGCGTTATCGACGCCTCGAACAAATATGCGATGCCCGGTCTATGGGACATGCACGTCCATTTGTCCACTGCGGGAGAATTTCTCGCGCCGGTCCTGCTCGCAAAAGGCGTGACGCACGCGCGAGACATGGGGGGGCCATTCAAAGAAGTATTTAGGCTGCGCCGCGAGATCGCGGCGGGCGAACGCCTGGGTCCGCACATTTTCGCGGCGGGGCCGATCTTGGAGAGTTCACGCTGGATCGAGCGGGCCAAGGGCTTTCTGACGCCCGAGGAAATGTCCGCGAGACTCCCCGCCGGCCCCACCGAAACGGCCGGCGAGACCGTCGACCATGTCCTGCAGCTAGGCGCGGATTTCGTGAAATTTCGATCCGTCGACTCGCGGGAAATCTACTTTGCTCTCGCTGCCGCCACGCGTGCCCGCGGCGTCGCGCTGGTCGGCCATGCGCCGCCTCCCGCGATCAGCCTGATCGAGGCGGCAGAAGCGGGACAGCGGAGTTTCGAACACTACATCCGTGCCCTTGGCATCCAGCCGCTGCCGGACGATCTCGCGCCGGCCTTCGCGGCGTTTCGCCGGTCCGGTGCGCATTTCGTACCGACGCTGGTGTCGGGGGTCGGATTTCGGCTCACGCCCGATGATCGGGCCGACGCGCTGATTGCCGATGACGCAGGCACGCTCGATTCGCGGCGGCGATACGTGCCGGCGGCGCTCGTCGCGTCGTGGAAGGCGCAGATGGAAATGAAGCGCAGCGAACGCGTCAAACAGGACTGGGCCCGGATCCACGCCGAAAACATCGCTCTGTTTCGAAAAATGCACGAGGCCGGTTTGCGCATCATGGCCGGTACCGACCTGGCAGGGCCCTTGGTGTATCCAGGGTTCAGTCTACACGACGAGTTGGCGATGTTCGTGAAGGACCTCGGAATGTCGCCCGTCGAGGCGCTACGCGCAGCCACGATCGTACCCGCCGAATTCATGGGCGTCTCAGATGTCTATGGAAGCGTTGAGACGGGCAAGGCCGCCGATTTCCTGCTACTCGACCGCGATCCGCTCATCGACATCGCGAACACGCGAGCGATCGCCGCGGTCGTCGCCGCCGGTAGGTATCTTTCCCGCGAGGAACTCGACCGGCTCCTCGCGCAGGCGCAACCGGGCGCAGCGAACCACGTAACCGATCAGCCCTGAATCGGCGGTGGTCCCAACTCCATCCGACGCTCTTGCTTCGAAGTCTCTCTCCAAATTGCGTACCCTGTACGCGCAACGGCGGAGGACTTATGTGGAAACGTATCTCGACTTTCTTACTCGGAGGATTGCATCTCATGGGCTGCGCGACTTTTGAGGCCGGGGCTCCGAAGGGCCAGGTGGACGTCATCGCGCACCGGGGCGGCAGCGCGTATCGCCCGGAGAACACGCTGGCGGCGTTTCGCAACGCGATTGCGCTGAAGGCGCATTGGTTTGAGCTGGACTGCACGCTGACCAAGGACGGCGAGGTCGTGGTCATTCACGACGATACGCTCGCGCGGACGACGGGTGGCGTGCCGGGCGAGGTGAAGGACTATACGCTCGCGGAAATGAAGCGCTACGACGTCGGGTCGTGGTTCGGCCCGGAATACGGTGCTGAGCGATTCCCCTCGCTCGGCGAATCGCTCGACCTGGCGAAGGGCAAGATCGGGGTCTACATCGAGATCAAGAACAGCGACGACGACTCGAAGTTGACGGGCGGCATCCTCGCGGATTTCAAAGACGCGCCGCGCCTCTTCCCTGAGCACGGCGACGAGATCCTCAAGCGCATCGAGGCCAGCGGCTCGCGCAATCTGGAACTAGCGCGCAAGGTCATCGCGCTGGTGCGTGAACGCAAGATGGAAAAGCAGATCGTCATCCAGTCCTTCTCGGCGATTGTGTGCGCGGTCGCGCTGATCGAGGCGCCGGAGTTGCGCACCGAACTGCTCGCGTCCTCCAGCGAGAAGGACCCGCAACAATGGGGCCGCTTCGTCGCGTGGCTGCGCTTGCTCGATCCGCACGGCTTCAACCCGAACAAGAACGACGTGACCGAGGCGCTCGTCCGCGATCTGCATGCGCAGGGCAAAACCATCGCGCCGTGGACCGTGAATGAGCCCGCCGACATGGCCCGCCTTGCGCGCTGGGGCGTGGATTCCCTGATTACCGACAAGCCGGACGTGGCGCTGGGCGTGACCCGCTAGAGTCATTTCCCAATTCGTTGCGGCATCCAGTCATAGGTCGGCAGTACCGTGCTACCGCCTAGCTCAATGCCCTCTTTGGCATACGGTTCTCCGCTTCTTAAGTATCCTGTAACTTGCGTCGCGATGCCTGTAACTCCGAGTAGTTCAATAGATATGACTTCGCCTGGATCGGAGGTCGCATTTGAGTTTCGATCCGTCCAGGCGCCGATTCCCGACAGTTCTGCGCCGCGCAGCCAGCCATCCGCGTTGTCGTCGAGGGCAGCAAGCGCTTGATAGCCATCTTTCCAGAACACCCACCACGTGACGGAACCGAAGAGTTGGCGGCCGGAATTGATGTGGCCGGTCCTGTTGGGATCCCATACAAGCAAGAATGTGTCAGGCTTTAGCCACGGCCACGAACTTCCGCGTGCAAAGCCGTCGAGATCAAATTTGACGACCTGATCGGGCGCAAGAAGATCCTGGATCTCGCGAGGCCCGTCCAGCGAAAAAATGATGGGCGACATGACCCTCGGCAACGAGTTCATCCGATCGAGATTCTTGCGGATACGCCTTATAGAAAATTCGCCGACATGCTCCTTCTTTCCTAGACTCTCATACACTCGCAGAATTCCATCACCGGCTCCGACTGCAGCTTCGTCCTGGTAGGTAGACTTGGAATGGATGCGGTATGCGTTCTTGTACGCTACAAGCGCACGCCTCAGCCACTCTTTCGAGTCTAGTTCGCCGGCCGGTCCATCGATCTCGCTCTCGATAACTGCATCCGCCGGCCAAGGCACGCTCGTCGCAAATTTAGAACCCGTTTCGCAGATGTAGGCAAGGCCAAGCCAAGCAGGACTCAACCACCCAGGGTCACCTTTCATCGCCAATCGGACAGCTTGTGAGTAGTGCCGGACTGCCTCTTGAAGGTGGTGTTTTTGCGCTTCACCCAGTGGCACACCCGGCATAGGACCCCACGGGCGAAGCCCAAGACTGTCAACGAAGAGCGCCGGGCGATCATGCTTTTCAGGTTCGACAGGCAAACCGTAGGTTTGGAAGCTCCGGTGGGTGTCGACGGCACCCAATGCATGGACGCGGCCCAGCAGATAGTAACCATGCGGGTCTTCTGGGTGCCCTTGCACGAATAGAGTCAGGTTATCGACGAGGCGATCGATGGGGACGGGAGTATCGGGGGGAATCATTTCGCCTTCGGCGCGTCCCGCCAAGAACCCGAGCGCGACGAATACGAGCGGCATGGGGCTGCACGCCAATCGACTCATAAGCCCTCCCCGAACCATTTCGGATACGTAACTAGACCTCGTGGGAGTCTATACCCGCACAAAAAGTATGGTTCCAAATCGTCTATTCGGCAATGCGTTCACCACTGAGCGATGCGGTCCATGAACGCATCTTAGGCCCACCGTTCGTGCGGTGCGGAAAGCATTGACGGCGGGCGGCCCAGCCGATAGGATGACCCTTTGGCCGGGGCGCCTGGCGCGGGAGGGTCGAGACATGGCGAAGCGAACGGAGCTGCGTGTGTGGATGGCGGCGATCCTGGCGATCGCGTTTGGGAGCGTGGCGATGGCGGACAACTTCGACAACGACATCGAGGGGATGCGGTATTTACAGTACGGGCACGAGGGCGGGGTGTATGTGATCCGGTTTTACAATCCGCCGTCGAACCTAATGAACGCGCGGATGGTCACGGAGACCCGCGATATGCTCAAGTGGATGAACACGGACGCGAGGGTCCGGGTGATTGTGTTCACCGGTGCCATACCGGACTTTTTCATCCAGCACTACGACGTTGGCGAATTGAGCACAACGGCGGACGCCGCGACGAAGGACGCGACGATTGGCGCGAGCGCAGAGCTGCACGCGACGCATCAACTCTTCCTTGAAATCGAGGCGTTTCCGAAACCCGTCATCGCCGCGATTAACGGGCAGGCGCACGGGGGCGGCTTCGAGCTGGCGCTGGCCTGCGACTTTCGCATCATGACGAACCCCGGCTCGGTCGGGTTGCCGGAAGTTAACGTCGGCATTCTGCCGGGCGCGGGCGGGACGGTGCGTCTGCCGCGGCTGATCGGCGTGGCGCGGGCGAAGGAACTGATCATGCAGGGGCAGGTGGCCGACGCGGACACGGCGGTGAGGTACGGGCTGGTGATGAAGGCGGTGCCGCCGGATCAACTGATGGCCGAAGCGCTGAAGCTCGCGCACAAACTCGAAGCGCTGCCGCCGCAGAGTCTGGCGCTGACGAAGAAAGTGATTAGCACCTCGGGCGATATGCCGCTGCGCGACGCGCTGAAGCTGGAGCAGGATTCGTTTTGGACGCTGATGCGTTCGGAGGACGCGCAACGGCTGATGAAGCAGTATGTGAAGAGCAATCAGGGGCGGCCGGCGGAGAAGTAAGGGCTTTTGCAGGAGGGAACAGGGGTGATTTTCGCGGAGGCGAGTCAGATTCAGTGCGAGGTCGCCGGTTCGCCGACGGGGAGATTCTTCGCTTTGCTCAGAATGACAGGGTGGATTCTTGCGTTGGCGTGGGCTTCGGCGGCGTTGGGCGTAGAGCGGGCACCGGACAAGACGGTGGTGCTGACCTTTGACGATGCGGTGAAGTCGCAGGTGACGAATGTAGCACCGTTGTTGACGGAGTATGGCTTCAGCGCGACGTTTTTCATTACGCAGCGGTGGATGGACGATCAAGTGCGATTCATGTCGTGGGAGGACGCGGCGGCCTTGCACGGGATGGGCTTCGAGATTGGGAACCACACGTGGACGCATGATGACTTCGGAAAGGCGGAGGCGGGTGCACGGCTCGGCGCGGAATTGGTGCGGGTGGAGCGGGAGCTCGCGCGCGTGGGGGTGCCCAGGCCGGTGAGTTTCGCGTGGCCGGGCAACAGCCTCGGGCCGGAGGCGCTGGCCGCGCTGCGAGGGGCGGGGTATCGATTTGCGCGGCGCGGGATGCAGCCGGAGGTGAAGTACGGCGAGATCGTGCCGGGGCCGCTGTATGAACCGGGGAAGCATGATCCGTTGCTGATCCCCACCTCGGGCGATGGGTATCCCGGGTGGACGCTGGAGCATTTTAAGCGGGTGGTAGATCGCGCGCGGGACGGAAAAATCGTCGTGCTGCAATTTCACGGCGTGCCGGACGAAGCGCATCCGTGGGTGACCACGCCGCTGGAACGTTTTCGCGAGTACATGGCGTACCTGAACCAAGAGGGATTTCGTTGCGTCGCGCTGCGCGAGGTGGAGCCGTACATCGATCGCGCGCATGCGCCGGATGACCCACTGGCGGAGACACTGAGCCGTCCGCGCGAAACGGCGAGCGTCGGCCCGGCTGTCGACAAAAACGAGGTGCTCTTCATCAAGGCGGTCGTGGACAAAGTCATCGTTAATGAGGGCGAGCCGGTTATGCTCGAACTCCAGCTCTGGCGAATTATTCACAAGGACATCGCGTCCGGACCGTTCCGCGGGTCCGGCATAAAACTTCCCCCGACGGAGGGTTTTAGGGTCGAAGATCTCGAGCCGACGCAATTCGAAGCTAAGCAAGGCCAACAACGGTACCAAGTCAGCGTAAACCGCAAACGTCTCTATCCGACCCGGACGGGAGTACTCAGGATAGGGAGTTGGCATTGGGAAGGCATCGCTCTTTTTGCCAACGCTGCAACGATTGGGCGGAAGAAGGTCAGGTACCAGCTCGACGCCGAACCTATCGAAATAAGGGTGGTTCCGGCTTCTATGCCGAAACCCTAGGCCGCCCTTACAGGGCTTCGATGTGGGATGACGCTTGACCCAGGGCGGTGCTCGCTATCGCTCGCACTGCCTTGGACTATTCTCGGACGCCCTTTCAGGGCTAACCACTTAGCGACTGCCGCGGCTATAATGTTTTGCGAGTTGGCTCTACCCGACTTCCGAAATGTCGGATTCCACTCTCGAACGCGTCTGTAGGGAACCTCGAAAGGAGGACACTATGGACAAAAAACGCAGGATTGGTTTGCACCTCGAAGCACGAGCGAAATTGACAATTTCTGTCGTACTCTCTGCGATGATGGGCATTCACCTAACCTACGGATATGTTCGGGATTCGGGTAGAACCGACTTCACTTCTTCGTTCCCTTCGCCGCCTTCTGTGAGCTAATCTTCCGGCCGCTCGCCTGCCGGGGCCATCTTGACGAGCTTCGGATCGAACTGCGCGAGGACCTCAACCAAATCGTGCTGCG
>VFKU01000623.1 GCA_009885415.1 Rhodothermota bacterium | reverse complement strand
TCGCCCGGCCACCAGCCCGTCGGGCCGAAGTGACGCGCCAGATCCGCGTAGAAACGATCGAGGGTCCCGGATGGAATCCGTGTAGCCCTGTGCGGATCCATGTGGGATTGTCCGCCGCGGACCTGCGGCTTACTAGGGCTTCTTCTTCAGCGCGGCGCCAGCCCCGGGCTGGGCCTTTGGTTGCGCGAGGCGCTTGCGCTGGATCTCCGCCTCGTCGATTTTGCTTTGCGCGGCCGCGACCATGTCCTGCTTCTTCGCCGCGTTCGGGGTGCCTTCTTCGGCGGGAATGACGTCGATGATCGATTGCACCGTCGAATACGAGCGGACGGCCTCGTCCACGTTGCCGTCGAGCAGCGCGGTGTCGCCTTTCTCGATGGCGTCGTTCGCACTCGCGTACACGTCGGAGATGACTTGTTTGACGGCCTGTGTGACCTTGCTGATATATTCCCGGGCCTTCGCGTGTAGGTCTTTGAAGTCTGGGGTCACCAGCTCGAGCACGCCGAAGGCCTGGTTGTAGGAATTCAACGCGGCGCCGAAATCTTTCTCGACGGCGCTGCGCTCGGCCCCCTTGATAATGCCGGAGGCCTGCTCGATAAATTGTTGCTGCAACTTGAAGCGGTCTTCGCGTGCGCCGATCGCCTTGGTCGTTTCTGTGACGCTTTCCGCGGCGGTCATGTTCGAGAGGTCGAATTGGAGGGCCGTGTCGAATGACTTCAACGCGTCCTGCAGGTCGGTGTCCTGGCCTTCGGGCGTCTGGGCGCGCTGATAAAGGCGTTCGCCTTCTTCAATGAAGTGTTTGGATAGGCGACTCGAGGCGGCCGTACGCGATTCGCCGGGAATGCCGTAGGCCTTGATCCATTCGTCGACGCCCCGTTGCTTCGCCTTGGGTGTGCCCAAGGAGAAGAAGGCGTCACCGATTTCAACCATGGACATGGGCAAACCAGGGTTGTATTTTTCGAACAAAGCATAGGAGCGCTCGGCGTATTCGATGTTTTTCTTGACCTCGATCAGGTACTTCACTTCGCTCACGTAGTAGCGCGCCATCTGGCGGCCGGACGGGCGGTTGTCACGCGTCCCCTGCTCGGCGCGAAATACCGTGTACCACACGTCGGTCACCGCGTCGACGGAGCGCTCGAAGTACTTGCGCCCGGCGCCCGTGACCATGCCCTTCGGGCCCTGGCCCCGCTTGTAGTCGTCGGCGATCAATACTTCGTCGGCGCGGACGAACTGCCGCTTGCCTTTAAAGTAGAGGCGGTGATTCATAATGTATTCGAAGGTCGGCTTGGGCTGACTCACCGCGAATTTCTCGATTCGCGCCTCGATGTCCTTTTGGACGCGATCGGCCAGCTCGCGGTCGGCCTCGTCGTGGACCAGCCCATAGGGCACCATGAGCTCGGACACCAGCGCGCAAAGGCCCCCGAGTTGATACGCAGCGTGACTGCCCGGGCCATTGCGAATGGCCTCGCGCAAGATCGCGATTTCCATCGCCACCGCGTCCACCGCCTGGTCGTCGTCGTTTAGCGGAATATCTCCGCCGAGCGCCGCGATGCCGTCGGTCGCGCCGCGCAAAATGTCGGCTTCGTAGATCATCTCGCCCGCGGCGAAATCCTTGCGCACGAGGTTCGCCGCGGCAATCGCGATGGCCTGCCGGCTCCGGGGACCCCAAGCCGCGGCGGGGCCGGCCAAGACGGTGACGGCCCACAGCACAAGCAGTGTGAGGGGCAGGCGGCGTTGGGAAAGGTGGCGCATCATAAGTCGGCGGCCTCGCGCTCGGAGGTTAAGTCAATGTAACGCCTTGCGCGCGTTACGCTTCAAACGCTAGCATACGCTGTTTTTCACTGTCAATGAATCGGGCCAATCCGGCCGAATCCCCCACCTTTGGATACCCACATGACCGACCCCACGCCGAATGGACCCTTTGCACAACTCCCGGCCGCCCGGCTGCTACTGCGCGAAGAGCGCAGGCTGGTGCGCGGTCATTGCTGGGCCTTTCGCAACGAATTCGCCGAGTTGCCCCCGCTCAAGGACGGCGATGTTGTGCGCGTCGAGTCGCATTCTCACGAACACGTCGGCGTCGGCTACTATCAGGAACAGGGTGGCATCGCGGTGCGCCTGCTCGCGCATGGCCGCGAACGCTTCGACGAAGAATTGTTGGCCCGGCGCATCGAGAAAGCGGCCGCCTTCCGCCGGCGGCTCTTCCCCGAGGAGCACACGTGGCGCTGGATCCACGGCGAGAGCGACGGCCTGCCGGGGCTCATCGCCGATCGCTACGACCGTCTCGTCGTTGTGCAGGCGGAGTCGCCGTTTTATCGCAGCCGCGCGGAGGCGATCGCCGCGGCCTTCCTCGTCGAGGACGGAGTCACCGGCGTCCTCTTTCGCGGCGAGGGCGCGCCGCGCTTCGGCACGATCGAGACGCCGGTCGTCTGCTCGATTCGCGGCCTCTCGTTTTCCGTCGATCCGCTCGCTGGGCAGAAGACCGGACTCTTCCTCGATCAGCGGGTGAACTGGAGCTTGCTCGCCGCGCACGCGCCCGGCGCGCGCGTGCTCGATGGGCATTGTTACGTCGGCGCCTGGAGCATGCACGCGGCGAAGTACGGCGCGCGCGAAGTGATCGGCGTGGACACCTCGCGGCCGGCGATCGAACTCGCTCGCGCCAACGCCGAGCGAAACGGCCTCGCCGATCGCTGCTCCTTCCTAGCGGCCGATATCCAGGAGGTCCTCGCGCGCGGCGAGAGCTATGACGTGGTCGTGATCGATCCGCCGGCCCTCGCCAAGGGCCGCGCGCCGATCGTCAAGGCGCTCGGCCTCTACCAGGCGATCAACCGCGACGCGATCAAGGCCCTCAACCCCGGCGGCGTGCTCATTACCTCCTCGTGCTCGCAACCGGTCGATGACGCGACCTTCCTCGACATGCTCAAGCGCGCCGCCATCGCCGCCGAACGGCGCATGCAACTCCTCGACCTCCGTGGCGCCGCGCCCGATCACCCGGCGCTGCTTACCATGCCGGAGACGCGGTACTTAAAATGCGCGGTGCTGCGGCTGATCTGAACGGAATCGTGGTCTGCTATACTTCGATCAGCGGAGCGAAAAGCAATGGCTACGATTCCCTACAGAATACATCTATCGCCTGAAGAAGAGGGCGGCTATACCGTCACCGTGCCTGCGTTGCCAGGCTGCATCACCTACGGTGAAGACTTCGCGCATGCATTGGCGATGGCTAAAGAGGCGATCGAGGTCTATCTCGAAGGCCTTCAAAAGCTGAACATGCCAATCCCGCGGGAATCTCTCGAAAGCGAAATCGACGCGGTTGTCGAGGTATCAACTCCTGCGGATGTATGAGCCGCCTGCCC
>VFKU01000376.1 GCA_009885415.1 Rhodothermota bacterium | reverse complement strand
GAAAAGATCGGCGGCGCGGTGGCATTGAGCAGCGAGCCCGGCCGGGGCACGACGCTGAAAATCAACATACCCCTGACGCTGGCGATCGTGCCGGCGCTCATCGTCACCTGCGGGCCCGAGCGCTA
Source organism: Rhodothermota bacterium (assembly GCA_009885415.1). Lineage (GTDB taxonomy): Bacteria > Hydrogenedentota > Hydrogenedentia > Hydrogenedentales > VFKU01. Next base: position 1,450 of record VFKU01000376.1, on the reverse strand, counting down.
CGCGATTCCCCAGGTGAACCTGCTTGAACTCGTCCGGCTGGAAGCCGAAGTCGCGGCGCGATCGATTGAGAATGTGCACGGAAGTCCGGTGTATCGCCTGCGCGGCAAACTACTGCCGCTGATTTACCTGCGCGACTTGCTGCAGTTGAAGCCCAGCGCTGCCGGCGAGAAGCTCAAAGACGACACAGACTCGGTGAACATCGTTGTGGTGCAGGCCGAGAGTCGGCAGTTTGGCTTGGTCGTCGAGTCCGTGCAGGACACCGAAGAGATCGTCGTCAAGCCGATGGGGACCCTGCTCAAGCATATCGAGGCCTTCGCCGGCTCCGCGATCATGGGCGACGGAACTATCGCACTTATTCTGGACGTGATGGGCATCGGGCGTACGGCGGGGATTGCGGCCGGATCGGCCCAACGCGCCCGTCGTGACGAGGACGCAGCGGCGGCCAAGAAGAGCGTGCCGCAGTCGCTGTTGCTTGTGCGTCATGGGGAGAGTGGCCGCATGGGAATCCCCCTTTCGCTGGTGGCGCGGCTCGAAGAATTCTCGCGCGACAAGGTCGAAGAGGTGGGCGAGCGGATGGTGATTCAATACCGCAGCCAGATTCTTCCCTTGTTTAACTTGTCCAGCATGGTGGGCGGCGGCGGTGGAGGCAAGTTGAAGGCCTTAGGCAAGGACGGCGCGCAGGAACTCGTCCGGGTCATCGTCTACTCGCGCGAGGGTCACGACGTGGGCTTCGTCGTGGACGAGATCGTCGACATTACCGACGAGTCGATTTCCGTGACCGGCGCCACTTCGCGGCCGGGCGTGAAATCGACGGCGGTCGTGCAGGGCAAGGTCACGGAAATTCTCGACATGGAGACGATCATACGATCGGTACTTCCGGCGAAGGAGGTCGCATGAGCAGCACCCGGCAGTTTTGCACCTTCTACATAGCGGAGCAATTTTTCGGCATCGACGTGCTCAAGGTGCAAGAGGTCCTGAAGTATCAATTGATGACCGACGTACCGCTCGCGCCGCCGGTGGTGGAAGGCCTGATCAACCTGCGCGGGCAGATCGTGATCGCGCTGGATATGCGCCGCCGCCTCTCTCTGGCTCCGCGCGAGGGGACGGACTTGCCGAAAAACATCATCATCCGCACCGAACAGGAGGGCGTCGTGAGCCTCTTGGTCGATGAAATCGGCGACGTAATCGAAGTAGAAGAGAGCCTCTTTGAATCGCCGCCGGACACGCTTCGCGGTCCGGCGCGGCAGTTGATTAAAGGCGCGTTCATGTTGCCTGGAAAATTGATGCTCGTGCTCGACACGGAGCAGGCGGTAACACTGAACGCGGCGTAAGGATACGCAGGCATAGGAATGGGGGCCGTAGCGGCTGCGGCGGGACGGGGGTCCCGCTGGCGGTGCTGCGGAAGGGGGAATGTCATGTTGCACGCTATTTCCACGGGGGTGATGGTGT
>VFKU01000039.1 GCA_009885415.1 Rhodothermota bacterium | reverse complement strand
TCGAGATCGGCGCGCTGAAGAACCCCTATTTCCGCGAGAGCGCCGAGGCGAACCGGGTGTTGCTGTATGAAGCGTAGTCCGAAGCCGTATCTGCACGACCTGATTTTCGCCGCGCGCGATATTTTTTCGATGGTCGACAAGAAGAGTTTGAAGGAGTTCCTCGCGGACGCGATGTTGCAGTCCGCCGTCGAGCGCAAGTTCATCGTGATCGGCGAGGCGCTGTTCCAGATCAAGCACTACTTCCCGAACCTGATCGGAAAAATCCCCGCGGCCCGCGCGCTGATCGGATTCCGCCACGTCCTCGTCCACGGCTACAATCAGGTCGAGGACGACCTCGCCTGGGGCGTCATCGAGACGCGGTTGCGACCTGCGCTCGAGGCGGCGGAGCGCTTGCTCAACGAAAGCGGAGCATCGTAGCGCCGCCGTCCCGGCGGCAAAGGCGGACTTCGATTTGCCAAAACACTCGGTACTATACGTTTCTGTTCGATGTATCGTCCGCCTTTGCCGGCTGGAAGCCGGCGCTACAAATGGAGTGCGCATATCGTCGTGTAGAGTCACCATGGACTCCACCGGCCATCCTTTTCGAGCGCGACAGCGGGCGTAGGTTTGCCCGCGGCTGCTTCTTGTTTGTTGCCGATCCGGTTTTTCCTTCGCCCGCCCTCCTCCGGCCCCGTCTTTGCTTTCTAAGCCCATGTGCAAGTAACATTTAGGCGGCCAGAGGTCTCGTCCGAGCCGCCTTTTCCGCCCCTTTTGGGGCCGGTCCGTGCTTCCCTCGGCAGATCCTCCGGTCACTGGGGAGTACTTCGTCCATCATGCGTAGAGACATCATTCATTCTGGCGCGGCCAGCCTGAAATACGAGATCCGCGAGATCGTCGTGGCCGCGCACGACATCCAGCGCCTGGGCCAGACGATTGTCTGGGAGAACATCGGCGACCCGGTGCAGAAGGGCGAGGCGCCGCCGCAGTGGATCCGCGACATCGTCACGGAGCTGGTGCGCGACCCGAAGTCGTGGGCGTATTGCGACACGCGCGGCGTGCCGGAGACGCGCGAATTTCTCGCGGCCGAAGTGAACAAGCGCGACGGCGCGCGGGTGACTCCTGACGACATCATGTTTTTCAACGGGCTGGGCGACGCGGTAGCCAAGGTTTACGGCTTTTTGCGGCGCGAGGCGCGGGTGCTGGGACCGTCGCCGGCG
>VFKU01000300.1 GCA_009885415.1 Rhodothermota bacterium | reverse complement strand
CGCGACAGCTTGACCGCGCTGGGTCTTGGATTGGTGATTTTGACCATTTCATTTGGGCGCTATACACCGTTTTTCCAGGTGCTGTACGACTACTTCCCAGGGTTTCAGTCGTTTCGAGCGCCGTCGAAATTTCTCTTCTTCGTGGCGCTGTTCATCGCGCTGGCGGCAGGCCTAGGGCTTGATGCTCTCCTTGCAAGGACGGATCGGGCGCGGCTGCTTGGCTGGAGCGCGATGGGTCTGGCTGCGGCATTGGAGATGGGGGCGGGATGGGTGTTGGTGGCGCAGTCGGAAAGCGCCGACGGGGCCTGGGCGCGGCTGATTCGATCGGCCAAAGAAGACATCGAAGCCTACATTTGGGTCGAGGCGACGGAAACATATATCGCGCACGCCGCGCACGCCGCGGCGCGGGGCCTGGGATTGGCGGGAGCAGCGGCTCTCGCGATCGGCGGTCTACTTATTCTGGCGCCGCGAAGGCCGCGGCTGATTCTTGCGGCCGCCGCGGTGGGCCTGATCGAGCTGGTCGTTTTTTCACGCGCTTATCGTCGGACTTTTACGCTGGAGACAGGCGGACGATCGGCGATAAATGCCGCCTACGCGGCGTGCAAGGAAGGCGAACGCGTTATCGATATGGCCCGCTTCGACGGGCGCGTTCGAAATTACGCCGTCGAGGTGGGCGGGCGGAACGTCTGGGGCTACGACCCGGTGATCCTAAAGCGCTACGGAGAGTTCGCGTGCTTTGCGGCCGGAGGGGTGATGCGGGCGCCGGAGCTGCGCGAGCAGGTGTTTACGTGGGGATCGGATCCGTTTGGCAATGCGCTCAATCGCGGGTTCAACGACTATACCCCGACGGGGCTCACGCGAGGGGGTAAGTTTTTCGCGCTGCTGAGGCCGCGCTTTATTGTGCGCCCGCCCGTGGCGCCGGAATATCGAGAATTCGTACGCTATTTGACGAATAGTTCCCGGCCGCCTGACGGTGTGGGCGCGCGAACGATTCAGGCGCCCGAAGCAGAATCGGTCTATGAAATCCCAGTCTACTATCCCGAATTTTTCTTCGTCAACGAGTATTTGGTTCGTCCCGCGACCTTCGAGACGTTGAATGAACTGGTCATGAACGCGACCAGTTTCGACACGACCGCAGTGTTGGAAGAAGAACCATATCCCATGCCGAACAACACGCAAAAGGGACCCGGAATGATCGCGGTGGCGGATCGGTCAACAGACCACATTACATTGCACGTCGAGTTACCGGCCAACGCGCTGCTGATGATCACGCATTCCTACAGCCGCGGCTGGCGCGCAGTGTCGCTGCCGGGCAGCGCGCAGCAGGACTACCGCGTGTTGCCGGCCGACTACACCCTCATGGCAGTCCCGCTCAGCGCGGGCGTGCATAATTTCCGCCTGGAGTACTCGCCCGCCGGCTACCGCTACGGCCGCTGGATTTCCCTCGTGTCCTTCGCGGGTTACCTCGCAGCGCTTGCCTTCTGGGCCCGCCGAAACCACCGTGCCCGCCCTATTGCGCGCCCGGCGGGAAGCCCGTGAGGCCGGGGTCGAGCTGCACGCCGAAGCTGTTGAGCGCCATGGACACGAGATTGTATTGCCCGACGGTAAAGACGAGATCCATCATCTGGCGGGTGTCGTAGGTTTTCGTAAGCGCGTTCCAGGTGTCGTCCGAGATGAAAGACTTTTCGTGGAGCTCGCCGGTGGCCTGGAGCAGGAGCCGGTCGTGATCGGGTAGGCCGGCGGCTTCTGGCCCGTGCATGATGTGCGCGAGCTCCTCTTCGGTGAGCCCGGCGGCGCGGCCGAGCCGGACGTGTTGGGCCCATTCATATTCCGAGCGGCACAGCCAGCCGATGCGCAGGATGAGCATCTCGCGATCGCGCGCGGGGAGCGTGTTGCGGCTGAGGATGTGGCCGCCGAACACGAGCCAGTCCTTGGCGAGTTCGGGGTGGTTCGCCATGGTGGTGAAGACGTTCCACGCGCGGCCTTGGGCCTCGAGCGGAGCGAGGATTTCACGCTGGGCCTCGGTCCAGTTTTCCTTGAGGACGGGCGCGATGCGCGGTTGCGCGAGGCGTTGCGCGCCCACTCCCCGCGCCATCCACACATTTCCCGCGACCGAAATCGCGAGCGCCGCCACCAGCCCCACCTGCCAATTCCTGCGTCTCGCACGCTTCGGATTCATCGCTATTCTCCCGGTCAACTCGTCCACAGGGGAGGGTATCAAGCGGCACAGGGGCGAACCAAAACACGCGGGGCCCTTCGGCCAGAGGGGGATCGGACGTACCGGAGTCCAGGCGGTTTTACAAAGTGGTGGAGGTAAGGGGAATCGAACCCCTGACCTCTTCGCTGCCAGCGAAGCGCTCTCCCAACTGAGCTATACCCCCACAAGAAACGCGGTACTTCGGCAGAACGAAGATTATATGAAACACCCGCAGACGAATCAATGGACCTTACGCCAATGCGCCGGCCGCCGAGCCCCCCGCGCAGACTTTTGACGGTATTTCCGCCGTATGTTAGCCTAGCGGGCTTGAATTCGCCGTCATCGGGGGGCGCCTGCGCGTGCCCCGTCGACCCGCCCAGCAGGGAGTTCGTCGCGTGTTACTGAACAACATCCTCCGGCACCGCCGCGCCGTAATGATTTTTATCTTCGTCTTCATCGGAATCCCGATGCTCGTATTCATCCCCGGCCAGGTCGGCCTCTTGGATTTCTTCGTGAAGGGAAACAAGGTCGTCTCCGTCGCCATGGTGGGCAAGACCCCGGTGACGGCGCAGGAATTTGTCAACCTCTACCAGCGCGTCCAGGACGAGCGTTCCCGCGCCGGCCAACCCGCGAGCCCGCGCGACCTCGTCGCTGATGGCACCGTGGCCATGATCATGGAAAACCTCATTACGGCCGCTCTCGTCACCGAGAAGACCCGCAAGGAGCCCATTCATCCCGACCAGGAATTTCTCGCGGAACGGCTCCGCAAAGATCCTGCCTTCTTGAACGAGAAGGGAGAGTTCGACGCGGGCGCGTTCAACCGTTGGGTCGAAATGAACGAACGCGGACGACTCGACTGGGACGCCGTCTACGCCGGCATCTCCGAACAAGTCAACCGCGAGAAATACCTCCAGCTCATCAGTGCCAGCGCCCGCGTGCCCGAGAGCGAGGTGCGCCGGCAATTCTACGATATAAACACCAAAATGCGCGTAAAAGTAGCGACCGTCACTCCCAAGGTGGAGTTGAGCGACGAGCAGCTCCGGGCCTACTACGACGCAAACCTCGCCGATTTCATGACTCCGGAATCACGCAAGGCGGACTTCATCTCGATCTCCCTCAAGGCACCCACGCCCCCGCTCGTGCAAGATCTGATCGATCGCGCCCGCGCGGGTGAAGACTTCGCCGAGCTCGCCAAGAAGAATTCGCAAGGGCTCGACGCCGACACCGGCGGCGACCTGGAGTGGATCGCCGAGTCCCCGGCCCTGCGCGAACATGAGAAGCCCCTTTTCGAAATGCAGGCCGGCGAAAT
>VFKU01000371.1 GCA_009885415.1 Rhodothermota bacterium | reverse complement strand
GATGAGAACGACGAAGGCGATGACGACGCAGAGCGCCACATAGAACAAACCAAAGGTGTCCACATAAAACAACGCTGTGACGTCCCGCGGCGCGACGCTGCGCGCAATGAACACACACGCGAGCGCAACGATAAGTCCGGCGGACGAGATTCCGAGACTGACGCCGTGCCGCCGGTGCACAGCGATGGAGAGCATGACCACGATCGGCGTCAAGCCGAGAACCATGAGCGGCGAAAGCGCGGTGAAGTCGGACGAGGTCACCGGGGATCTCCAGAAGCCAATGCCTGTGCCGCTGCCCGTGGGTGGACCGCGTCAAGCAGGGCCCTCGGATGCAGACCGGCCCACAGCAGGGTCGCGATGAGCGCCGCGCACACCACCAGGGTACGCACGGGGAGATCGGAAATATTGACCGCGGAATCCCGCGGACCGAAAAAGACGCGTTGCATGATGCGCAGTGAGTAAGCCGCGCTGAACACGGCGCCCGCGGCCGCGATCGCGCCGATGACAGGATTCGCCTGAAACACGCCCGCCAAGATCAGGAATTCGCCGATAAAATTGCCCAGGCCCGGAAGGCCCAGCGTGGCGAGGAGGAAGAGGAGCCCGATGGCGCCGAGGCGGGGTGCCGCTTTCCAGAGTCCGCCCAGCGCGTCCAAATCGCGTGTGCCGGTGCGCCGCTCGATATGATCGGCGATGAGGAACAGGCCCGCAACGCTCAGGCCGTGGCAGAACATCTGGACGATCGCGCCGCTGCACGCGAGATCGTTCATCGCGAAGGCGCCCAGAACGACGTACCCCAGATGGCCGGCGCTCGAATACGCGATGACGCGCTTGAGGTCGCTCTGGCCGTAGGCCAGCCATGACGCGTAAAGAATCGTAATCACGCCGAAAGCGAGCGCCCACGGCGCGAGGCGATCCGCCGCGCCCGGGAACATCGGAATCGCGAAGCGAAGCAGGCCGTAGCCCGCGGTCTTGGCCATGAGCGCGGACAAGAGAATCGTGGTTTCAGTCGGCGCGCTGGCATAGGCCTGCGGCTGCCACGTATGGAAGGGGACGAGCGGCAATTTCACCGCGAAAGCCAATACGAAACCGAGCAGAAACAGCATCGCAAGCGAATTGCTGAGGGGAGTATCCATCAGCGCGGCGTACTCGAAGGTGCGCAGGCCGGTGGCGTTGAGGTGCGTCACGTGCAGGCCGACGATTGAGATGAGCATCAGCAGACCGCCGGTCTGCGTGAACACGAAGAAGCGCATGGCGGCGCGCTGACGATCGCCCGAGCCCCAGCGCACGATGAGCGCATAGGCCGGAAGTAGCATGACTTCGTAGAAACCGAAGAAAAGAATCAAATCGGTGGCGAGGAACACCCCGAGGACGCCGGTGATTGTGGCTAGAAAAAGCGCGCTGTGCGCACCCTCGTCTTCTCGGCTGCTGGGGCACCCGATCAACGCCGCGAGACCGGCGGCGCAAGCCATGACCGACAAAAGTAATGAGAGGCCATCCAGCCCGAGACTGAAGCGGATACCCAGTTGAGGAATCCAATCGACCGACCACTCCGCGAGCCACATCGAGCCGGGCGCGGCCCCCTTTTGCTGCGCCCAGAGCGCAAGCAGCAAAGCTCCGTCGAGCGCCAGGATCGCCGAGGCGATCGCGCGCGCAGCGCGGGGCGAAACACGACCCGCGGCCCACGCGATGAGCGCGCCGGCGGCAGGCAGCAGGAGAATCCAAAGAGTAATCATGCGTAAACCACCAAATAGATGGCGATGACCGTGCCCGCGCCCGCGGCGGCCGCGTACCACCGCAAGCGCCCGCTCTGCGTGCGGCGAAGGATGCGCGCTGCAAACCCGCACACGGAGACAACCCATCGAGAGAGCGCATCAAGACCGTCTCCGGCGTTGATGCGCGCGAAGCCGGCGAAGGGTCGCACGATGACGCGGTCGTACATCCAGTCGAAGCCCCAGCCCGCGCTGAGGAAGCGATAGACCAGCGACGACGCGAGGCCTTCGATGCGCACGGCACGACGGAACCACACGGCGCCGGCCACGAAGAGCCCGAGCAGCACCACGCCACCCGAGGCGATCTGCAAGAGCAGCTCTGCGCGAAACGAAGACTCGCGCAGCGGCGCGACCGGGAGCGCGTGCTCCATGAAGTGAGAGAAGTAGGGCAGGTGCCCGAGCGTCCGCGGCACTTCGAGCAGGCCGGCGAAAGTCGCGGCCACGGCGAGCACGATCAGCGGCACCGTCATGGCAATCGGCGTCGGATGCACGACCTCGTGTTTTGCGCTTCCAAAGAAGGTGATGAAGACCATCCGGAAGGTGTAGAGGGAGGTGATGAACGCACCGGCGAACCCGGCCGCCCAGAAGCCCGCACCGCCGAGCGTGGAAGTGCCCACTTCAAACAAGATCATGTCCTTGCTGTAGAAGCCCGCGCCAATGAGCGGCAGGGCGCTGAGCGAAATCGCGCCAGCGAGGAAGGTCCAGAAGACGACCGGCATGCGCTTGCGGAGCCCGCCCATCTTGAACATGTCCTGCTCGTGATGAAGCGCGACGATAATGGCGCCGGCGGCCATGAAGAGCAGCGCTTTGAAGAGCGCGTGCGTGAAGAAATGGAAGAGCGCCGCGGACCACGCACCCACGCCGAGCGCGAGAAACATGTAGCCGATCTGGCTGATGGTGGAGTACGCGAGCACGCGTTTGATGTCCCGCTGAACGAGCGCGCAGGAGCCGGCGACAAGCAGGGTCGCCGCACCGATGACCGCGACGGCGGTCTGCACGGCGGGCGCGAGCGTGAAGAGCACATTCATCCGCGCGATGAGGTAGACGCCCGCGGTGACCATGGTCGCCGCATGGATGAGCGCGCTAACGGGGGTCGGGCCGGCCATGGCATCGGGCAGCCAGACCTGGAGCGGCAATTGGCCGGATTTTCCGAGCGCGCCGCCGAGAATCAGCAGCGCGGCGAGCATCGCGACACCGGAGCCCTGCGTCCACACCTCGGGGGCGCGTCCGAGCACGGTGGCGATGTGGAGCGTCCCGAATTCTGCGACGAGGAGAAACATCCCGATCGCCATAAATGCATCGCCCACGCGCGTGACGAGAAAGGCCTTCGCCGCGGCGCGGCCGTTCTTCGGGTCGTCGTACCAAAACCCGATGAGCAAGTAGCTGCACAGGCCGACGCCCTCCCAGCCGAGGAAAAGAAAGAAGAGGTCGTCGGCGAGCACGAGCGTGAGCATCGCGGCGACGAAGAGATTCATGTAGGCGAAGAAGCGCGTGTATCCCGCGTCGTCGCGCATGTACGCGGTTGAGTAGACGTGGATCAACGCGCCGACCACCGTGACGACAACCATCATCACGAGCGAAAGAGCATCAAGACGGAAGGCGGCCTCGACGCGCAGCCCGGGCAGGTCAAAAAAAGTCCAGAGCGGTTGTACGAAAGCGTGGTTCTCGGGCGGCGAGGTGAGGAATCGTGCCGCGATCGCGACGGCAATCGCGGCGCTCGACGCGACGCTCCCGACGCCGACCAGCGAGGCCGCCGCCCGCGGGAGCCTCGTGCCCGCAAGCGCAAGCATGAGGAAGCCGGCGACCGGCAATGCCGGGACCATCCACAGGAGTGCGTACATACTCTAGTCCCCCTCCCGCATGCTGTCGGCCGCATCCACATCGAGAGTCTGGAACTGGCGGTAAAAGCGCAGCACCAGCGCGAGGCCGATCGCGACCTCCGCCGCCGCCATCGTGAGAATGACGAGAAACATCACCTGACCGTCGGGCTGCCCCCAGCGCGAGCCCGCGACGACAAACGCGAGTCCCGCAGCATTCAGCATGATCTCGACGCTCAGCAGCACGTACAAAATATTCCGGCGCACCACCAGCCCGGCAAATCCGAGCACAAAAAGCGTGGTCGCCAAGAGGAGGCCGTCTTCGAGAGGAATTTCCGCCACGACTACCTCCCCTGCCCCGGATGGTCGGGTTCACGCCGGCCGATGTGATACGCGCCGATGAGTCCCGCAAGAAGCAGCAGCGAGGCGAGCTCGATCACCAGGACATAGGGCCCGAAGAGCGCGAGGCTGACTTCGCGCGGCTCGACGATTCGATTGCCCGGGAGCCAACTCGGGTCGCCGCGCAGGATGATCGCCATCTCCACGAAGAGGATGCCCGCGAGAATCGACGGTCCGAGCCAAGTCCTCGGTGAAAGCCAGAGTTTTTCCGTCTGCGTGGCCTGGGGGCCCTGATTCAGCATCATAATCACGAACACGAAGAGCACCATGATCGCCCCCGCGTACACGATGGCCTGCAACGCCGCGATGTACGGCGCGCCAAGTACAAAAAAAATCAGTGCGCCGGCCAACAGCGAGGTGACCATATAAAGCAGCGAATGCACGGCGTTCAGACGCGTGATCGCTAACAACGTGGAGATCACGGCGACGGCGGCGGCGATATAAAAAATCGCATTCATCGGTTCACGTTGTCCCTCAAGGGAGCAGGCTCCGCACGTCCACGGGCGGCGCTTCGTTCTCGGCCTCGCCTTTGGCCTTGTTCGCGATGGCAAGTCCCGCCACGCGATAAAAATTGTATCCCGGGTACTTTCCTTCTCCGTCGATCAGCAAATCCTGTTTCTCGTACACGAGATTTTGCCGCTTGTACTCGCTCATCTCGAAGTCGGGTGTGAGCTGGATGGCGTAAGTCGGGCAAGCTTCCTCGCAGTAGCCGCAAAAGATGCACCGCGAGAAATTGATGCGAAAGAACTCGGGGTAACGCCGGCCGCTGTCGTCTTCCGCCGCCTGGAGCGCGATGCACGCGACAGGACAGGCCACCGCGCACAGATAACATCCCACGCACCGCTCCTGGCCGTCCGGGTCGCGCGTGAGCACGATGCGCCCTCGCCAACGCGGGGCGAGGTACGGCTTCTCTTCGGGGTATTGCACGGTCACGCGCTTGGCCCACGTGTGCTTGAACACGATCCACATGCTGCGCAGATGACTAAGCATAGGTCAATTCCTCGCCAAGATGAGCGCGCCGGTGATCATAATGTTCGCGAGCGAAAGCGGCAGCATCAGCTTCCACCCGAAGGCCATGAGTTGGTCATAGCGCAGGCGCGGCAACGAAGCGCGCAAGAGCACGAAACCGCAAATGAAAAAGAAAGTCTTCAACACAAACCACACGATCGGAGGCAAAATCGGGCCGTGCCAGCCGCCGAAGAAGAACGTGACAATAAGCGCCGAAATGAGCGTAATCGCGATGTATTCGCCGACAAAGAACATGCCGAATTTCATCCCGGAGTACTCGCTATGGAAGCCGGCGACGAGCTCGCTCTCGGCCTCGGGCAGATCGAAGGGAATCCGGTGCGTCTCCGCGACACCCGCGATCATGAACACGACAAAGCCGAGGAATTGCGGGACGACGAACCACAGCCCCTCCTGCGCCGCGACGATCTTGTGCAGACTGAAAGACCCCGTCAGCGCCACGACGCCCATGAGCGAGAGGCCCATGAAGACTTCGTAGGCCAGCATCTGCGCCGAGGCGCGCAGACCGCCGAGCAGTGCGTACTTGCTGTTT
>VFKU01000706.1 GCA_009885415.1 Rhodothermota bacterium | reverse complement strand
GGATATCTGGACGCCTCGCAGAATGTCAGCGTCGCGCAGAACGCGACTTCCGCCGCCGACTTTTCGTTGAACGTGGCTGTGGGGCCGACTACGGTCGGGGTCGGCTGTGTGACTTACACCACCACCGGCAGCCGCGGCCGCGATCTACGCTACACGGTGCGCGCGCTCGACAACCTCGGCAATCCCGTCGCCGGCGCGCAGGTGAACATCTCCATCAACCTCAACGGTTCCTTCTTCGCCACCGGCACCGGCGCGATCACGAACTCGAATGGCCAAGCGAGCTACACGAGCAAGAACGCTCCGAGCGGGACCTACACGACCACCGTCACGAACATTATTGCGTCGGGACTGGCATTCACCTCCGGCTCGACCCCGTCGAATTCATTCCGCAAGGGCACCGATGCCTCCCCCTCCTCCTTCTGCAACGCCGGCGCGACGCCCTCGGACGCGACGCAAGACCTCGGCACGCAGGTCAGCCGGGCGCGCGCGGCCAAAGCGCGCAACTCCGACCGCCTCCTCGGCATTCCCGGCGTGCAGGGCCACGGCGTTGCGTTCGATGCGGACGGCAAGCCGGTCATCGAAGTCTATCTCGCCAACGAGAACGCCGCCGCCCGCGCGCAAATCCCGGCAACCCTTGAAAACATCCCAGTGCGTGTAGTCGTATCAGGCGAGTTCAAAGCTTATTGAAGTCACGAAAAGATCGCAACACAGAGGCACAGAGTACACAGAGAGGATCGAGACGGTATTGACGTTCTCTGTGTTCTCTGTGACTCTGTGTTGAAATGTTTTCAGGCCGTCCGTTGGCCGGTACGTCAGGCCAAGGCGTAGAGCCGCCAGACACCCGGCACGCCCTTGAGTTCATGCTCGCCGCGATCCGCGAAGCTGCGACCTTCATCGCCGCTGATCGAAACGCTTGCCGACGAGCGACGACGCGATGTTAATCTTCTGGATATCGATCGTGCCGCCGGCGATGCCCCAGCCCCAGGCGTCGCGCAGGCGGCGCTCCATGCCGAATTCCTTCGAGTAGCCGTAGCCACCCATGAGCTGCACCGCGTGACCCGTCACCT
>VFKU01000096.1 GCA_009885415.1 Rhodothermota bacterium | reverse complement strand
GCACCGGGCCGATCGCGCCGTCGTTGATCCACTCGGTCACGAGGCGCAAGCCCTCCATCGAGTGGCCCTGGATGCCCATCTGCGTGACGACTCTGTGCTCCCGCGCTGCTTCGGTCAGCTTGCGGGCCTCGTAGATCGTGTGGGTCAGCGGCTTTTCGCAGTAGACATGTTTGCCCGCCTTGATCGCCGCCATTGAGACGATCGCGTGTTGATGGTCCGGCGTCGACACGATGACCGCGTCGATGTCCTTCTGCTTATCGAGCATCTCGCGATAGTCTTTATAACGCTTGGCCTTCGGATACTCCGCGAAGACCTTCGCCGCGTACTGCTCGTCCACGTCGCACAGCGCCACGATGTTCTCGTTGTCGCAGCCGTGGATGTTGCTCCGCCCGCGCCCGCCGATGCCCACCGCCGCGATGTTGAGCTTGCTATTGGCGGACGCCGCCCGCGCGATGCGTGGCCGCATCAACGCCGCACCGGCCGTGGCGGCCGCCGCGCCGAGGAAGTATCTGCGGGTGATATTTTTTTCGTCCATGGTTGGTTTCCTTGGTGTAGTTCGGATACATCCCTCGCGCGCCGCAGTGTCGGCGAAGGGGTGCTGCGTAAATACTAGCGCACCGCGAGGTGAAAACCTATCGACCGCGCGCGGGTAGCGGCGAATTCAATGTGTCGCGGCCGTGGGCGCAGGTTTGAAGGTCCGGTACTCGAAGGGGCGTGCGGGTGCTTGCGCGAGGCGCAGGGCTTCCTCGACCAGCGCGTGGTCGGGCGCTTTGTGACAGACGGGGTCGGTGCGGCCCGCGTCGCCGGTGAAGAGGAAAGCCTGGCAGCGGCAGCCGCCGAAATCGATATCGCGTCGTTCGCAGGAGTGGCACGGCTCAGGCAACCACGCCGTGCCGCGAAATTGGTTGAAGACTTCGGAGTTGAACCAGATCGTTTCGAGCGAGGCCTCCGTCACTTTCGGGAAATGCAGTCCCGGAATCTCGCGCGCGGAGAGGCAGGGGAGTACCGCGCCGTCGGGCGCGACCGTCATGAAGCGCGTGCCCCAGCCTTGGAGGCAGGCCTTTGGCACGGCCTGGTAAAAATCCGGGAGCACATGGAGGATGAACAGTTTCCCGCGCGCCTCGTCCTGCATCCGCGCGACGACGTCCTGCGCGTGTTCAAGTTGCGCGCGCGTGGGGAGCAGCGCGGTGCGGTTGCGAAAAGCCCAGCCGACGTACTGCACATGTGCTAGCTCGATGCGCTCGACCTCCCAGTCGAGCGCAAGCCGCAGGATTTCCTCGACGTGATCCAGATTGTGCCGGTGCAGCACCGCGTTCAGCGACACCGGAAAGCCGAGCTCCTTGGCCCACCGGATCGCGTCGCACTTCTTCTTGAAGCTTTCCGCGCCGCCGACCCAGTCGTTGCCTTCCTTGCGCGAGTCCAGCAGGCTCACCTGGATCGCGTCGAGGCCGGCGTCCTTCAGCGCAGCCAGCCGCTCGCGCGTCGCCGTGTAGGCGCTGGTACTGAGGTCGCAGTAGAGATCGCACTCGCGCGCGTAGCGAACCAGTTCGGGCAGGTCCTTGCGCAGCAAGGGCTCGCCGCCGGAGAAATGCGCCTGGATCACGCCGAGTTCCGCCGCCTCGCGCAGCACCCGCTTCCAGGTCTCCGTGTCGAGCTCGGGCTGGTAGTCGGCGAGGTGAATCGGGTTGCTGCAATACGGGCACTGGAGCGGACAGCGGTAGGTCAGCTCCGCGGTGAGCGACATCGGTCTAAGCAGGGTCGTCACGATTCAGCAGTCCGTGGTCGTAGAGCCCGGTCAAAAAGTTTAACACGTCCGGCCGCAGACCGGAGCGCGCGAACGCGGCCTCGAGATCGCCGACGATTTCCTCCAAGGTTCGCCCGTCCATCCGCTTCACAATCTCCGCCCCGGTGCCATTCAGCACGAGCACGCCCTCGGGATACACGATCTGGTGTTGCTCGCGGATTTTGTCCCAGCGGTACCGCGCGAAGGACGCGAGCCGCGGACGTTTCGGATCGAAAGTGGTCACGCCGCGCCGGGCCGGGTGGGCGCGACGCAGTGGTAATAGATCGCGTCGAGCTGCGCCCAGAGGAGATCGCACTTGAAGGTCAATGCCGCGACCGCCTTCTCCTGCATCTCGCGTGTCGTGCAATAGGTCTGCACCAGCGACAACCCATGCTCGCTGTCGCGCGGCGCTTGCG
>VFKU01000639.1 GCA_009885415.1 Rhodothermota bacterium | reverse complement strand
GCGGGTTTTGCCCGCTGGCTATCCACCATGGCGTGGCAAATTTCTGGGTTTGAAGGTACAGTTTATCCGAAAGCACTCGCACCGGATTTATTGGGGAAAACCATGGCCCACATTCTTGTTATCGACGACGAAGTTCAAATCCGCGAAGTTTTGCGCACGGTCCTCGAGCGCGTGGGCTACACGGTGAGTGAGGCGGGTAATGGAAACGAGGGGCTGAGGATTTACGCCCGGGGCGGCGTCGACCTTGTGGTGACCGACATTATCATGCCCGAAAAAGGCGGTATCGATACGATCATGGATTTGCGCCGCGACTTCCCTGCCGTGAAGATCATCGCTATTTCCGGCGGCGGCATGTGCGGCGAGGTGAGCTATCTCGACATGGCGATCGGCGTCGGCGCGGACCGCGCGATCGGCAAGCCCTTCGTGCTCGACGATTTCCTGGCGGCGGTCGAGGAACTCATCGCGGAACAACAGGGTGTGCTCGCGCAGGGCCAACGAACTCACGCCTGATCCCGCCCAAATTCCTCCAACTTTGCAGCCCGGCGCGCCACTAAGGCCCGCCGGGCCTTGTATTTATGTTCGGCCTGATTCCTCTCCCCCGCTTTTGTTAGACTGGCGGCCACCATAGGACGGAATCCGGACTGGCCATGCTGCTGACGATTAGATGCGCGTTAGGTTTCTGTGTGGCCTTCGGCCTCGCACTGTCAATTTCCCCTCGCTCGATCGCTGAAAATAAACCACCGGTCGACTTCAATCGCGACATCCGGCCGATCCTCTCGAACCATTGTTTCGCGTGCCACGGCCGGATGCAGCGCAGCGCAAGGCGGATCTTCGGCTGGACGTGGAGAAGGAAGCCAAGAAGCTGGCGATTTCGCCGGGCGACCTCAGCGATTCCGAAGTGTGGACGCGTATCAACAGCGACGACATGAAGAAGCGGATGCCGCTGGAGGAGTCGCACAATCCGCTCTCGCCGGAGCAGATCGCGTTAATCGGCCGGTGGATTGAGGAAGGCGCGG
>VFKU01000501.1 GCA_009885415.1 Rhodothermota bacterium | reverse complement strand
TCCATGCGGTAGATTGTGCACACAAATGCGTCCGATACTCCACCCGGCTTTCGGCCTAGCGCGCGCCACGCTCCGATTTTTCCGGGCATCTGCACTCGCGGTGTTCGCGGCCGCGCTGATTTTCGTCCTCGCTGGGTGCGGACCGAAAGAGGATGGCGGCGCCCCGACGCGGATGATTTTTCGGGATCAGGAGCGCTTTGGTCTCAGCTTCGAGGAGCGGATGGCGGTCCCTTCGGCGCTCACGCGGATTCGTGGGGAGGCGCAGCGGCGTGCGGCGGAGATCTATGATCCTTTTCGTTCGCGTGAGGATGCGGTGCGGAATGAGGAGTATTTCGCGCGCTTGCAGATCGAGTTGCGCGAGGTTTTTTTGAGGGAGAAGGGGCTTAGCGATGAACAGGTGAGGGAGATTGTGGCGGAGTATCAGGCTTCGCTGGGAGCGGAATTGCGGTGAGGTGAGCGCGAGGGGGCGATGGGAAGTATGGGAAGGATAGGAGGAATGGGAGGACGGGGGTGGGGCGATCAGGGTTTGGTGGGCGTGGGTTCTTTTTTTGCGGCTTCGCAGGTGTTGCAGCCGGCGCAGGTGGGGGTTTTGTTGCGGCGGGCGGCGCTGAGGCTTCGGTAGATTCCCCGGGCGAGGAATACGGCGGCGGCGACTACCGCTAGGTTGACGATGATTTGTTGGATGCTCATCTCTCCCACTCCGATCAACTGATGCCGAAGACGCGCAGACCCTGGTAGGCGAGCAGCGCGGCGGTGTAGGCGAGGACGCTCATGTAGGCGAATTGGAAGGCGGCCCATTTCCAGGCGCCGGTTTCGCGGCGGGTGACGGCGAGGGTGGGCATGCACTGCATCGCGAGGATATAAAAGACGAGGAAGCTGACGCAGGTAGCGAAGGTGAAGACGGGGGTGCCGTCGGCGCGCTGGGCCGCTTGCAAGCGGTCGATGAGCAGGGAGCTGCCTTCGGCCCCCTCCTCCCCCACTCCGTAAATGATGGAGAGCGCGGAGACGACTACCTCGCGGGCGGCGAAGGAGGCGACGATGCCGACGCCGATGCGCCAATCGTAACCGAGGGGCGCGATGATGGGCTCGATCGTGTGGCCGAGGCGGCCGGCGAAGGAGTGGCCGAGTTGCTGCTGCGCGGACCAGTTTTCGGCGGATATGCCTTGTTGTGCGAGGCTCGCGGCGAACTCTGTGGAAACGCTGGGCGTGGGGCCTTTGGGATAGGACATCATCCACCACAGGACGATCGAGATGGCGAGGATCACGGTGCCGGCCTTGCGGATGAAGAGCTTGGCGCGGTCGTAGGCGGCGAGGAGGGCGGTCTTGACGCTGGGCAGTTTGTAGCTGGGCAGCTCGATCATGAGGGGGACGGGGGTGGATTTGACGAGTGTGCGGCGGAAGAGGAAGGCCATGGAGAGCGCTGCGATGAGTCCGAGCGCGTAGGCGGCGGTGAAGAGCGCGGCGCCTTTGAGGGGCGAGGCGGGGAACAGCAGCGCGGTGACCATAGCGTAGACGGGGAGGCGCGCGGAGCAGGTCATGAGCGGCAGGATGAGAATGGTGATGAGGCGATCTTTTCGGTCCTCGATGACGCGCGAGGCCATGATGGCCGGGATGGCGCAGGCGTGGGCGGAGAGCATGGGGACGAAGGCCTTGCCGGGGAGTCCGACGCGGCGCAGTACGCGATCGACGACGCAGGCGGCGCGGGCGAGGTAGCCGGTGTCTTCGAGGATGGAGATGCAGAAGAAGAGCGTACATATTTGCGGTAGGAACACGAGGACGCCGCCGACGCCGGGGATGACGCCATCGGCGATCAGACTCTGCACCGGACCCGCGGGGAGCTGGCTTCCTACCCACGCGCTTAGCGACCCGAAGGCGCCATCGATCAACTTCATCGGCAGCGAAGCCAGGCTGAAGATGAGATAGAACACGCCGAAGAGGACGGCGAAAAAGGTGAGCATGCCGCCGACGGGGTGAAGGAGGAAGGCGTCGAGCGCTGCGGTGCGCTTGCCGCGGGCGGGTTTAGTTTCGATGAGGACGCTTGCGACGACAGTCTCGGCCCAGCGATAGCGAAGGTCGTCCGTAATGGGCTGGGCATTGCGCAGCAGACGCGGCAACTGGGGCCGTTGGCCTTTGGCGATCGCTTCGCCGCAAACGTGGAGCAATCGATCCACGCCACTGCCCTTGCGCGCGACGACGGGCACGACCGGGCAGCCCAGGTGCGCTTCGAGGGTCTCGACGTCGATGCGCGTACCGGCCTGTTCGGCGAGATCCATCATGTTGAGCGCGACGACCACGGGCACGCCGAGTTCGAGTACTTGGCTTGCGAGGTAAAGATTTCGGACGAGGTTCGTCGCATCGAGCACGAGAATGATTGCGGCGGGGGCTTCGAGGCCTTTAGCGCGGCCCGCGAGCGCGTCAATGGCGACGCGCTCTTCGCCGGAGCTGGCTTGTAGGGTATAAAGGCCAGGCATGTCGTAGAGCTCGCGCGTGGTGTCGCCGATGCGGACGGGACCGGAGCGGAGATCGAGGGTGGTGCCGGGGTAGTTTGAGGTCTTGTGGCGCAGGCCGGTGATTTGGTTGAAGAGGGTGGTCTTGCCTGCGTTCGGATTGCTCACGAGCATCACGGCGGAACCCGAAACGGCGGAGGCTTGAGAGGCTCTCTGCGATTGGCGCGAGGCGGTGGCCACGAAAACTCCTAGCGGAGCTCCGCGGCGGGAGCGGCCAGGGCAGGCTCTGGCGATACGTGAATTTTGTCGGCGAGCACGCGGGCGATGCCGATGCGGGTACCGTAGACTTGGACGACGAGCGGCTCGCTGCTGCGGACGACGCGCATGTGGCGGCCGACGCTCACGCCGAGTCCGGCGAGCCGCGCTGAAATATCCGCATCGAGAAAGACGCTGTCGACGCGGCAAAGCTCTCCGGCGTGCGAGTCGCAGAGGGTATGTGCAAGAACCTGATCCGGTGCCGCTTGATTCATCATTTGCATAGCACCTGTAGCCGTAAGTCGCGTGAGCCAACCACTGATAAGTTAGCTTAACATCCGGGAGGTATGTAACGCAAGGATTATTTTTACGGCTGCAACTTATTGCAATATATAGAGTTACAGATTATTACAGAATAGTTACCTTGAGTTCGAAGAGGGCGTCATCCGGACTGAATTGCTGAATTGGCTTGTCAGAAGCCGGTGGACCCTCATTGACTTCGATCGTCTTGGCAAGCGTTTCACGTCGAATAAGCGCCTCGAATTCATGTACGGCGTCGCGGAATTCACGAACGGTACTACTTACGATTAGAGCGATCTGAGCGTCGTACGCCAGTCGTTTTTCCTTACGAATGTCCTGCGCGCTTCGGATCAAATCGCGAATCCAGCCTTCACGGCGGAGTTCCTCGGTGATTTCGGTGCGGATGACGACGACCATGTCGCGGCCTTGCGCGGCGGCGAAGCCTTCGCGCGGGGTCAAGCGGACTTCGACGTCTTCGGCGGTGAACTCAAAAGTCTCACCTTCTGCCTCGATACGTGCGCTGCCGCGTTGTAACTCGGCGTAGAGCGCCGCGCCGTTTTCTTTCTGCAGCGCCGCGCCGACGGATTTTACTCTCTTGCCCAGCTTGGGTCCGAGCACCTTGAAATTCGGCTTGACCTCGTAGGTGACGTATTGCTGCGGGTCGTTGCCGAAGGCGACGGCTTTTATGTTGAGTTCTTCCTTGATGAGATCGAGGTGGCGTTCGAGCCCGGAACGCTTGGCTGCGTCGGAAAGAACAATCTCACAGCTCGCGAGCGGCTGGCGCACCTTGATGTTGGAGACGCGGCGTGCGCTGAGGCCGAGATTCACTGCCTGGCGCGTGATGGCCATTTCGTCGATGAGGCGGTGATCGATTTTCGCGACGTCCGCTTGGGGGTACTCGGCGAGGTTGACGCTCTCGAAGGCGCCGGGCAAAGGTTTGACGAGATTACGCCAGGTGACCTCGGTGAAGAAGGGCGTAAACGGCGCAGCCAGGCGGGCGAGCGTCAATAGGCACTCGTAGAGCGTCCAGTAGGCGTCGGCTTTTTCCTGCGACCACTCCGAGGCCCAAAACCGCTGGCGGCTGCGGCGGACGTACCAATTCGAGAGGCTGTCGACGAAGTCCGAGACTTCGCGCGCGGCGGGATAGGACTCGAGCGCGTCCATGCTGCGCCGGACTTCGAGGATGGTGCGATCGAGTTCGTGCAGAATCCAGCGATCGAGTTCGCCGCGCTTGTCGCGGGCGGTGTACGGCGCTTTGACGTTCGCCTTTCCCGTGCTTGCGCTGCCGGAAACGCCGCGCAGAAACTCCGCGGGCGCGCCGGAGGGATCGAAGCCGTCGAGGTTGGCGTAGATGACGAAGAAGCTGTAGACGTTGAACCAGCGCACGAGGAGTTCGCGCTGGGCCTCTTCGACGATGCGCTCGGAGAGGCGGCTGCTGCTGGTCGGCGGATTTTTTGCGATGAAGCTCCAGCGCAAGGCGTCGGCGCTGAATTTGTCGAAGAGGAGCGCGGGCTCGCTGTAATTCTTGAGGCGTTTGCTGAGTTTTGTGCCGTCTTCGCCTTGGATGTGTCCGAGACAGATGCAGGACTTGAAGGGGTGCGGCCAGGCTTTGTCTTTGCCGAAGAGGACGGTGCTGATCGCGAGGAGCGCGTAGAACCAGCCGCGCGTCTGGTCGATCGCTTCGCTGATGAAGTCGGCCGGGAAACGATCCCAGAGGAGCGCCTCGGAGCCTTTCACGTGCGGATAGCCCCACTGCGCGAAGGGCATGCTGCCGGCGTCGAACCAGACGTCGATGACTTCGGTCACGCGCTTCATGCGCGCGGAGGGGTCTTTCGGACTGCGGTAAGTCACCGCGTCGATGTAGGGCTTATGCACCTTGAGGTGCTCGCTGAGTTCCGGGCTCGCCTTTTTTGCGGCCTGCCACACCTCCGTCCCGCGGACCTCGGGCTTGGCGAGCAACTCGGCGTAGGATGTGATCATCTCCATGTGACCGGTTTTTTCGCAGACCCAGACCGGCAGCGGCGTGCCCCAGAAGCGCTCGCGGGAGAGCGCCCAGTCGACGTTGTTCTCCAGGAAATTTCCGAAGCGGCCGTCGCGGATGTGCTCGGGTTGCCACTGGATTTTGGCGTTGTTCGCCATGAAGTCCGGGATGAATTCGGAGGTGCGGATGAACCAACTCCGCCGCGCGTATTGGATGAGCGGATCCTTGTCCGAGCGCGGCGAGAAGGGGTACGGGTGGCGATAGGTGTCGTGCTTGAGGATCATGCCGCGCTGTTTGAGCAGGCGGATGAGGCCCTTGTCGGCCTCTTTGCAGAATTGGCCGGCGAAGGGTTTGCTGTCGAAAGGATCGACGTCGGTCACGCGGGCGTCGAAAGTGCCGTCGGGCTTGACGTAGCAGAGGAAACCGATGCCGCGATCTTTGCAGACGCGGTAGTCGTCCTCGCCGAAGGCCGGCGCGGTGTGCACGATGCCGGTGCCGGTTTCGATGTCGACGAAATCGCCGACGATCACCTGCCAGTATTTCGTCGCGGGCGCGTCGCTTTCGATTTGCGTCGGCAGGCCGTAATTGAAGAGCGGCTGATAGGTCGCGCCGAGGAGCGCGTCACCGAGGAATTCGTCGACGAGGACGGCTTCTTTGCCGAAGTAGCGCTCGACGACGGCCTTGGCAAGGATGAAATGCTCGTCGCTGCCGGATTCGTGCGTGACCTTTACGAGGGCGTAGTCGATGTTCGCGCCGACGGTGGCGGCGCAATTGCTCACGAGCGTCCAGGGGGTTGTCGTCCAGACGAGAAGGCTGGCAGGCTGGCCTTGGAGGGAGAATCGCGCTTTGCTCTCTTCTGTCAGCGCGAGGCGCACGGTGATGGCGGGGTCGTCGGTGTCGCGGTAGCCCTCCCCCACTTCGCCGGCCGACAGCGCGGTGCCGCCTTGTGCCCACCACCAGACGACTTTGTGGCCCTGGTAGAGCAGGCCGCGATCGAAGAGTTGGCCGAGCGCCCACCAGACGCTTTCGACGTAGCTCTGGTGGTAGGTGACGTAGGCGGTGTCGAGGTCGACCCAGAAGCCGATGCGATCGGTGAGTTCCTCCCACTCCTTTTGGTAGCGGAACACGGATTCGATGCACGCGCGGTTGAATTTTTCGATGCCGTAGGCCTCGATGGCCGCCTTGCCGCCTTCGAGGATGCCGAGCTGTTTGCAGACTTCGACTTCGACGGGGAGACCGTGCGTGTCCCACCCGGCCTTGCGCTCGCAGTAGTGGCCGGTCATGGTCTTGTAGCGCGGGAAGATGTCTTTGATGGTGCGCGTCAGGCAGTGGCCGGGGTGTGGCAGGCCGTTCGCGGTGGGCGGGCCCTCGTAGAAGATGAAGCGCGGGCCGTCCTTCCGCGCCTCGAGCGATTTCTTGTAGACGCGGTTCTGCTTCCAGAACTTGTTTATTTCTTTTTCCGAGGCCGAGAAATTGAAGGGCGTCGGCACTGGATCGAAAATGTTTTCAGACATTCGTGATTACCACCCCGCCCCGAAACACCACGGGCGGCCTTTACGCCGCCCGGGTTAAGTGGAATAATGGCGTGTTTATGCCCTTCTATTCAAGCGAACGACAGGTTTGCGCAAACCCGCATTGACGCGGCATGATGGACAAGTCCACAGATCGAGCGACATACCCATGACTGAGACTACGCATCAAACTGATCCGCTAACTCTTCGACTTGAGCCGCGCGATCGCAAGCGGGCGTTACTCTTCATCTGGATGTGCCCGGCGGCACTATTGGTATTGATTGTCGGATGGGGTATGGAGTTTTGGCTTAGTTCCGACCCCGAAGATATTGGTACTCTATTCGTGATTCTTTTCGGCGGCGGATATGGATGTTGGTATCTGCTCTACATTGCCCATTCGCTTGGTTGGTACAGATGTCGATTCCGCGTAACTCCCGATTCGATCGAATGGACTTATCCCGACGGGCGCATAATCACCGGGCGTTGGTCCGATCTGAAGTACGTCTCGGCGGAATACAGATTGTTGTATTTCGGTGATCAGTCCAAGATTCCTCTCAAGTTCGGACCCGGACGCTATGGTGAGATCCCCGTGGAATCCATGAAAGCCCTAGTCGCGATGTCTGGCGAAGCGAGCATCCTTGCGCGAGCGTTTGGTGAAGCCGGTACGATCGCCGTGCCAGATCGGAAGCGATTTGATCGCGTTTCTTTAGTCGCGGCAAGTCTTGGGTTGTTTCTACTGCCAGTGATCGGGTTTGTAGCTCTCTTTATTTACACGGCGTCCTTCATTGCAGCGATGGGCACGGCTTTGAGCCTATTTGTGCTACCAGTGGGTTATCTCATACTGAAATACAACCTCAAAAAAAGCGCAACGGAGAGAAGATTTGGCCCGCCAAAGGGGCATCCAAGCGTCAGATGGCACAAGCAGTTCTAGCGGGAATTGGTTGGAATCTTACTTGCCTGCCCGGTCGCGCTCCATGCGTAGTTTGCGATTGCCATCGTAGAGGAGTTGGTCGATCCATTTGTAGAAGGCGGCGGAATCTACGAAGGGGTGTGGGTCGCCGGGCTTGCGGGTCTTTAGTTTTTCGGCGCGTTCGAAGACTTCGCCCATCATCGGATGGTTCGGAAGGTTGACTTCAATCCCGGGGAGGGCCTTGACGCGCTCCATGCTGCTGACGAAGAGCTCGCTCTGTTTCACGCCGGCAAAGTTGAGGCCGGCGCCGCCGAGGATGAAGGCGGAGTGCGGGGTACCGTTGTCCAAGACAGTGAAGGCGATCGACAGCACGCCGAGCGTGTGGCCGGGGGTGGCGTAGAATTTCAGCGTGATGTCGCCGAGGGTGATGGTGTCGGCTTCTTTCATCACTTGGTCCTTCGTGACGGCGTCGTATTTCCCGCCGGCTTTGTAGTTGAGGTACATGTCCCAATCGGCTTCGACCATGCCGATGTGGGCGGCGGGCGCGGCGTCCTT
>VFKU01000347.1 GCA_009885415.1 Rhodothermota bacterium | reverse complement strand
CGAAGGCGCGCGCGTTCCGGCGCCAGAAATAGCCCGGCTCGCCGTTGGTCGCGGTCTGTTTGCCGATTTTCTCGTAGGAAATGCCGACCTCGGCGAGCACGCTGTTGTTGGACGCCCAGCGCCATTCGCGGTTCTCTTTTTCGTGGAGCTTGGGGTCTTTGAGCTTGAGATACTCCTCGTCGTCGGGCGCGCCGAGCGCGAGCTCGGCCGTGCGGCGCACGCCGCCGGAGACGACGCATTTGCCGATGACGTTCATGAGATCGGTGATGTCGGTCGAGGAAATGCGCTCGCCGATGCGCGGCTCGAGAATCGTGTCGATGTTCTTGAGGCACTCAATCAGCGGCCCGGGGCCCGGCGCGATGCCGCCGAAAGTCCTGATCGGCGCGCCCATCGGGCGGATCTTCGAGAAGTCGACCTTCGAGGGGCGCTTGCCCTGACCGATGTAGCTCTCGAGCACGGCGCGCACGAGGTCCACCCAGCCTTCCTTCGAGTCCTCGACCACGTGCGTGTAGCCGCCGATCTCCGGCTGCTTGACGAAAAGTTTGCCCGCGCCGTCGGTGTCGAAAGCGACGCCGACGCCGAGCATGGACATGTCCATGAGGAAGCAAAACGGCTCGGCGAAGCTCACGTCGATTTCGCCGGTCGACACGAAGGCGCAATTGTTCAGCGCGCCCGATCCGCGCTGATAGATATAGTCCGTGCCCATCATCCACAGGCCGCGGCCCGGCGGGAGAAACTTGAAGTCCCACATGAGCCGGTACATTTCCTGCGCCGACTTTTGCGCCTTGAACGGAATCCACGGCAGCTTGAGGTTCTTACAATGGTTCAGTTGGATCGTGTAGCAGCCCTCGATGACGCGGCGCAGCGACTCCCAGTATTCCTCCGTCCGGTCGGGCTGGCCCGCCTCCCGGATCGGCCGTGCATAGGTCCGCTTGAAGGTGACGTACCCCAGCGGGCCCCACTTCGGATTCTGGCCCTTGAACTCCTCGAGAAACTTGTCCGACAACTTGAACCGCTCTTTTACCTCAAACATCGCTTCCTCCCCGCTTACCGTTTTTCTCTTCCGCGTTCATTATAAGTCCATCTTCTCGTAGCATGGGCGAGCCGCCCATGCTACGAAAAACATCGTTATACCTTCCCGTGTTTCGTCTTGACCCACGGCAAACCTTCGACCATCTCGACTTCGTAATCGCCTAACAAATTCGGGTACCTATCTTTCACCACTTCAAACACCTTACCAAACACCAGCCGGATTTCTTCTTCGGCCGAGGGCTCGGTGCGCATTTCAATCACGTGGCGCAACGCGCGGAAGTTGCAACTCCAACCGATCGCCGTCGCCACGCCGTCGGGCGCGATGCGGCGGAAGGCCGAGGTGAGCTTCTTCTTCACGTCGAACTTCTTCTCGTCGTCGATCTTGTAGACCTCGGCGAGCTCGCGCTGCACTTCCTCGAGATGTTCGAGCGTGCGCGCGAAGATCGCCATGCCTTCTTCGCTCTCGCGGATGTGCATCGGCGCGTAGGCCGAGAGCTTATCAAGACGCACGAAGCGCAACGACTCCTGCGAGAAGGCCGAGCCCGCGCGGTGACGCACCAACTCGTGCGTGAACACGCGGCTGACGTCCGCGAAGATGAAGTTGAGCACGGAATGCTCGATGACGCTGCCGTGGCCGACTTCCATGATGTGCGCGAGATAGGTGTCGTTGCCCTCGCGCACGCGCGTCACGTTCGGATTCAGCCCCGGCTTGAACGAGCGATAGCACAAGCGGCCCATCACCTCGCACAATTTCTCGGCGTCGCTCGGCGCGTCGGTCTTCCAGTCGGGAGCGCCGACGTGTTTGAGATAGGCTTGCAGGCCTTCCTCGATTATCCGCGTCTCGCCGACCAGGAAAATTTTCGGTTCAACAAATTCCACGCGCGCCGGCTCCCTTCGTCCGGTCAGACTGCTGATTCAACTGCATCGCGCTCTGCCGATCAAGGCGCAGCAAGAGGAACCCGCTAACGCGAGACTCTTGCTATATACATAGCCTGTCGGCGTGAAACGCATGTGCTAAATCCGATAAATAAACTAAAATTGACAGCCCTAGACGGCACAAGACCCAAAACTGGGTCATCTTGCGTGGATACCGCGAGAAGTGCCCATCGGCGGAGAAAGTGCTTCCGCCGAACCCCGTGCTCCCCCTCAGCCCCTCTGAGAACGGAGGCGCATTATAGGCGGATGAGGGTGCTTTGTAAAGCCCCCCTGATCGCGACTTTTTCATCGGAATATTTTGCCTCAGTTAGGCGCATAAACCACAACATGTAGTAGTCTGTTTTGATTTTCGATACTTCTCATTGTATATGAGTTACTCTCCCTTGTCTATAGCAATTTCATTGCTTTTCGGTTCATATTTCGCGGACAAATCCCCCACTTCAAGCGTTTTTTATCGAATCCGACCCCGACTCAAAAAAAGTTTTCTCGGAGCGCTTACGCAGTGAGGTACCCCCAAGATTCAGACCTGGCCTGCCGGCGACACTACATTTAGTTAGTAGCTTTTCTGGAATTCGCCCGGAGGGCCTGCGAAGGCCGAATCTCGCATCGCTGGTTCTCGAAAAATCTCTCCCGTGAAGCTTCGGGTGAAGCGCGATCTTTTCGCGCACGGGAAGTTGGTGGACTGAAGCCTAATCTGCGCGCGCGTTTCCTTCTTCGCACCGGTGTCCGCACGTCGAGGTGATGAATCGCGGGCGCGCATTGGCATCCCCGCGAATCTCTCCGAAAGAACAAAGTCTGGATCGCTTGCTTGACTTGGTTCTCGCGTGTGTGGCAACATCGGCTCGGTTTTGGGCGCCGCTTTCCTAACACTCAGTGAATTCGCGCTCGTGCGTCGTCTCGGCGAACGAGTCACCCAGACCGATATCATCAGGTAACTAGTGCAAGCTGCGTTTTTGTCCGCGCGCCACGCGCGAACCTCGGGTTGACAGACACACCGTGACGGCATCGCACGACAATCATAATCACAAATCCATTCTGGGCGACGTGGCCCGGCATGAAAAAGATCTGCTCGCCAAGCTCGAGTCCTCGCGAGATGAAGCGCGCAAAATCGTCGAGCGCGCGCGCGCCGAAGCGGCCAAGCATCTTTCCGACGAGGCCGCGCAAGCGCAGGCGGAAATTTCCGAAGCGCGCACGCGCGCTGAATTGAAACGCATGCAGGCCTTCGATTCCACCGTGTCAGCGGCCGGCCAAAAACTTTCCGGCCGGCGCGAGGCCGCGATGGCGCGCGTTCCGGAAATGGCGAAACAAGTCTCCGGACTCTTCCTTCCTTCGGGAGGCCAATCATGATCGCGGACATGACGCGGGTGGAACTGGTGTGTCTGAGTTCGGCGCGCGCGAAGGTCGTCGAATCGCTCCAGTCCAAGGGCCTGCTTCACCTCGATGAAACGCCGCTCGATGTCGAAGAAGCGGCGGGCTTTCTCGATCGCCTCGAGCTCGAAGGCGCGG
>VFKU01000242.1 GCA_009885415.1 Rhodothermota bacterium | reverse complement strand
TCGCCTCGACGCGAATGGCGGCCAAGGCCGATCCCCAGGGGTCCGCGGCGCGGCCTGAAGCGGACGAGCCGCCGCGAAAAGTCAGTGTCCCTCTTAATCAACTGCCCGTGTTGACCCCGCTGGATCAATCTCGATTTGGCTTCTCCCGGATTCGGGTGAACATGGTGAAGCCCTCGAGCGAGACCACCCCGCGGGGTTCTGTGCTGCTGAGTCTGACGGAAGAATCCGACGGCGGCGAGCCGGTGGTGAATCGGATGAAAGTCTACGAAGGCGAGCGCCTCCAGCAGTCCACACTACGGCTCTTCAAGGTTGAGGCGGGCCGCATTGGCCTGGAAGACACCCGCAGCGGCGACCAGTTTCAACTGCCGAATTAAGTAGACGCCTTACGAGAGGCCGGTGATCTTGTGCAGGTGGGCGACTTCCTCCGCGCTCAAGTAGCGCCACTCGCCCGGCTGGAGGTCCTCCGCTGAAACGCCCCCGAAGGAGACGCGAAACAGGTCGCGCACGGGATGTCCCACCGAGGCGCACATCCGTTTCACCAGGCGCTTGCGGCCTTCATGGATGACGAGGCGGAGCAGGGTCGCGTTTTGCGCGTGCTTGAGAACCGAAACTTTCGCCGGGGCCGTGTGGCCGTCCTCAAGATCGACGCCCTCGCTGAGTTTTTGCGCGGTGGCCGGCGTCGCGCGTCCCTCCACCCAGGCGAGATAGACCTTGTCGACGCCGTAGCTCGGGTGCGTGAGGCGATGGCTCAGCTCGCCGTCGTTCGTCAATAGCAGCGTACCCGCGACGTCGAGGTCAAGCCGGCCGACAGGAAACACACGCGCACGCACGCCCTCGACGATCTCCAGCACCGTCTGGCGATCGTGCGTGTCCTGCGCCGTCGTGATGACGCCCTTGGGTTTGTTCAGCAGGACGTAGACCTTCGAGTCGCGCAGGACCGCATCGCCGTCGAGCGTGATGCGGTCGGCCTCGGGATCCACCGACTGGCCCAATGTGGCCGCGCCGCCGTTCACAGTGACGCGGCCCGCGCTGATAAATTCCTCGCAGCGCCGCCGGGAACCGGCGCCGCATTCGGCCAGGTACTTCTGAAGTCGAACAGCCACAGTGCATCCACAACGCCGCTATCTCAGCGGGATCTCGCACCCTACGGCGCCCTTCGGGCGCCGGGTCAAACCATTTCGCGCAATTCCTCGATCGTAGGCATGTCCGCAATGTTCTTGAGCCCGAAGTGCAACAGGAACTCGTCTGTCGTGCGGTAGAGCCGCGGATGACCGGGCACCTCCGCCACGCCGACCGCGC
>VFKU01000399.1 GCA_009885415.1 Rhodothermota bacterium | reverse complement strand
GCAGCGGCGCGTCGAGGACATGCTCGCGATGGTGACCACCCTCGAGGGGGAACTGACCCGCGCCGGGCACGTGCACGAGGCGCTGGAAGCGGCGCGGGTGAGCGTGGAGGCGGATCTGGCCCAAACGCGGACGGAGCGGGAAGCGGCCGAGGCGCGCATCCGTGAATTACAGGACCGGATCGCGACGGTCGAGGCGAACTTGGCCGACATGACGGTCAGCGCGCAGCAGACCGCGTCGCGGGCCGCGCAGCTCGAGGGTGCGCTGCACGAGAGGGACACGGTCATCGAGGAAGCGCGCGTGCAACTGCAACACTCGCGCGACATGATTCACCGCTTACAACCCGAACTCGACCGCGTCTACACGCAGGAATTACCGGAGGCGCTGGAGCAGAAAGTCAGCGCGCTGCGGCGCCTGCAGGATCTGCGCTCCGAGATTGAACTGCTCCGCAGCCAGCTCTGGTAGTGGCTACTCCGCCGCTTGGCGGACGAGCGCGGACAGGACCCTGACCTGGTCCGGCTCCTGGAACTCCCAGCGGTCGAGAAAAATTTTGAGCGAATCCCGCAGCTCGCGGTGTTCCGGCGCGTGGATGTCTCCCGCGAGCCGCAGCAATTCGATGACGTGCCCTTCGGCAGCGCGGCGATGAAACTGATCGCGATAGGGCCGGGACGCCTCGATTTCGCGACGATCCTCGCCCGGAAGATCGTTCCAGATTTTTTCGAGATCGGCGAGGAAGCGCAGCGGCCGCCAGAGCGCGTCGAGACGCGGGGCCAT
Source organism: Rhodothermota bacterium (assembly GCA_009885415.1). Taxonomy (GTDB): domain Bacteria; phylum Hydrogenedentota; class Hydrogenedentia; order Hydrogenedentales; genus VFKU01. The sequence continues at coordinate 1,911 of VFKU01000399.1, read as the reverse complement.
AGTCTGCAAAACTTGGCGATCGTGCTCCACGATTTGGTTCGACATCTCGGCCCTGACCCCCAGTGTTTCCCCTGCGGAAATGGTAACAGAGCCGGCGAAAAAGCGAAAGGGCCGCCCGAAGGCGGCCCCAAATGCACTCGTTGGACGAAGGACTATTCCCAAATGCCTTCCGGGACGGGCTTCTCTTCGACGATTTCGATGAGGACCTTGTCCGGCCCGCGGACGAAGAAGCTCTTGAAGCCAAATTCGGGGCGCAACTTGATTTCGTCTTCGATTTTGACGCCGTTGGCCTTCATGCGCTCGAAGACGGGCTCGATCTTCCGGTAGGAAAACGCGAGGTGATCGATGGAGCGGCCGTCGCTGGCGACGAGATCGCCGACGGGCTCGTCGGCCCACCAGTTCACCGTGTCCAGACTCGGCTTGGCGAAAATATTGATGGCGACATCGTTGTCCGTGCTGACCTGGCTGGTCCAGAGAAAGCGGAAGATGTCGGTCGGGTTCTTGGGATCGGACTTGAATCCGTCCGGCGCCTTGGGCGGTTTGGGCGAGACGCGGCCGGGCGCGGTGACACCGAGGTTCTGCACGTACCACTGGGTCGCGGCGCCGACGTCATCCGAGAAGAGATGCACGTGGCCGAAGCGCTCGTGCTGAAACCCGGTCCATACTTCGACGACTTCCTTGTCGGGGCCGAAGGCGTACATGTAATAGTTGGTGCCGAGCGTCGAGAGGCCGGTCTGCCATTCCATGCCATTCTTCGAGCGCCACTCGAACTCGCTCGGGCCGTCGACGCCGCCCCAACCGATGTGGTAGATGCCGCTCTCGAGTTTCCACGGCGCGGGCGCGGCGACCTTGTTGAAAAGAATGAAAGAGCGGTCGACGAGCACGGCATCCGAGATGCCGCGGTATTTCACTTTCGCGGCGCTGAACATCGTCTTGTAGTATTCGATGCTCTTGGCCGGATCGACGGCGTTGATGTGCGTGTGGTGAAAGCGCGGCTTCTCCATGTCCTCGGCGCGGGCGGCCGTCGCGACGGCGACGAGTCCGGCGAGTGCAAGGTACGTGATTCGATGCATGATGTCGGGTTCCTTTCCTCGATCGATCATTCTGCGGGGCCCCGCCCCGGAAGAAAACATAATAGCTGCTGCGGGCGGCCCTTTCCAGCCGGGTCCGGGCGGCGTCAGACGCGCTGCCCGCGCTTGTAGCCGTGGGGCATTTCGTCACCCAGACAGGTGCCGACGAGCCGGGCCGCGGTGACCCATGGGTCGTCGAGCGGGACGCGGCGGCGCTCGCTGGCGACGTGTGAAATCGGCACGCCAACGAAGCTCTCGCCGCGCTTGGCGACCATCACGCCGAATTTGTGCTGCAGGATGAACTTCGCGGCCTGCATGCCGTATTGCGTGGCGAGGAGCCGGTCGGCCGGGGTGGGGATGCCGCCGCGTTGGACGTAGCCGAGCGAGGTCACGCGGGTCTCGAGGCCCGTCGCGTTTTCCAGATGCTCGGCGAGAATGGCGCTGACGGGTTCTTTCGAGTGTTCCTCTAGTTTTTTCTTTTTCTTGTCGTCGCCGTTTCCGTTCGACTTGCGAGCGGCGGCTTCGGCCATAGAAACGGCGCCCTCGGCGACGGCGACGAGGCTGAACATTTTTCCACGGTCCATGCGCGCGCGCAATGAATCGGCGACGAGATCGAGGTTGTAGGGGATTTCGGGGATGAGAATCACGTCTGCGCCGCCGGCGATTCCGCTGCCGAGTGCGAGCCAGCCGGTGTTGTGGCCCATGATGTCGACGACCATGACGCGGTGATGGCTCGAAGCGGTCGTGTGCAGTCGATCGATCGCCTCGGTGGCGATGAACATGGCGGTGTCGAAGCCGACGCTGATGTCCGTGCCCCAGACATCGTTGTCGATCGTCTTGG
>VFKU01000794.1 GCA_009885415.1 Rhodothermota bacterium | reverse complement strand
TTGCGATCGGCGTGTTGCTGGCCTCGCGCGGGTGGGCAGCGGGCCCATGGGTCTTGGGGCCCGTCGCGCTGGCGTGCCTGGCCGGTTTCTTCGCCGCGCGACGATTCGCGCGCGCGTCCGCCGCATTCCTGTTCTTCGTGTTCCTCGTGGGCGGCGCACTGTATACGGCCGCGCGATCCGCCGGGCCCGCCGGCGACGAACTGGCTCGGGATGCCGCACAACATTCCGCGAAGACGCGCTACGTGCTGGAAGGCCGCGTCGAAAGTCCGGACATTTGGCTCCCGGGTCAGAGTTACTTTGCGTTTGTGCTTCGGGCGGATTCGGTCGAGCGCGACGGCGAGCGCCTGCCGCTGAGGGGTGGCGTACTTGTGCGCTGGAGCGATCCTGGGCGGCCAGTGTATGAAGCCGAGCGCGTGCGCGTGGAGGGGCCGCTCGAGCTTGCGATCGGCCCGGTCAATCCCGGCGCCTCGGGGATGGAGGACTATTACCGCCGCTACGGCGTGCACTCCGGTCTGCGGCTCCGCGGCGACGCCGAGATTGTGCGGACCGCCGCCGCGCCGGCCTTCTCGCCGAGCTACGCCCTCTCGCGTTTTCGAGGCCATCTCGCCGGGCGCATCGCGGAGGTCGTGCCGGCCTCGAGCCTGCCGCTGGTGCTTACCATCTGGCTCGGCGATCGCCGCCGGCTGGACATCGATACCTACCAGACTTTCATCGACTCCGGCACTGCGCACATTCTCGCGGTGTCCGGTGTGCACGTGTCGATCATGTTCGTGACGCTCAGCGTGCTCCTCCCAGCCGGCGCCAGCGCCCGGCGCACGCGGTATCGCGCGCTCTTCATGATTCTGGTCGTCGCCGCCTTCGTGGTCGTCACCGGCGGGCGCGTATCGAGCGTGCGCGCCGCGCTGATGGTCGCGGTCTATCTCGCCGCGGACTGCTTCGGCCGCGAGCGCGACGCGCCCACCGCGCTCTCGATCGCGGGCCTGGGCTTTCTCGTCTACGAGCCGAACCTGCTCTTCGATGCCGGGTTCCAATTGTCGTTTCTCAGCATCGCCTCGATCCTCTTGTTCTCCGGGCCGATCGAAAACCTGTTTCCGATCTTGCCCCTCTTGCTACGCCAGCCCGTAGCCGCCACGCTCGCCGTGCAGCTCTTACCTCTTCCTGTCGCCATTCACTCCTTCTTCGTCCTCCCACTTCTCGCGCCGCTCGTTAACCTCATGGTCATCCCGGTGACCACGGTGTTGTTGTGGGTGGGTTTCATGGCGTCGCTCGGCGCGGTCGTTTTTCCACCCGCCGCGATCGTCTTTGGCCAGGCCTTGCATGTCTTGGCGCAGATCGTGCTCTGGCTCGCGGAGGGGTCCTCGTCGCTGCCCTATACGCATACCCAGATCACCGCGCCTACAACTCTGGCGATGGCGCTCTACGCCGCCGGCATGTTCGCCCTGTGGGGATCGCAGTCCGCGTCACACGGCAGACGGATTCTCGCGCTGGCGAGTGTCGCCGCGTTGCTGAGTTGCGCGGCCCTGTGGCGGCCGATCGCGCCGCGGCCCGAGATGACCGTGTTGGACGTCGGTCACGGCGACGCGATTTTCGTCCGCGCGCCGGGCGGAGCGACGATGCTGGTGGACGCCGGGAACCGCTCGGACTACGTCGACCTCGGCCGGCGCGCGGTGGCGCCCTTCCTCTGGGCGAACCACGAGACCCGGCTCGACGCGTTGCTAATTACGCATCCCGACGCCGACCACATCGGTGGCGCAAAGTACGTGCTGGAGAATTTCCGCGTGGGCGCGCTCCTGCTCGGCCCGCGAGCGAATCCGGGCACGATGGAGGACGAAGTGCTCGCGATCTGCGCGCGCAAGAAGGTGCCGGTGAAGCGCGTGGCCCGTGGCGACACCTTCGCGCTCGGCGGCGCGGCCGTCGAAGTGCTGCATCCGCCGCGCGAGAGTCCGCCCGAGATAAAGGAGAACGACCTTTCCTTGACCGTGCGTGTGTCCTGGCCGGGCTTTAGCGCGCTCCTGCCCGGCGACGTCGAGTCCTGGGGCGAGGAGCAACTCGCGCAGGCCGCGCCGGAGGCCCAGGTGCTCAAAGTGCCCCACCACGCATCGCTCACCTCGAGCTCGCCGGCCTTCATCGAAGCGGTGAATCCGAAGATCGCGATCGTGTCCGTCGGTCCGCGCGGACGCAGCAGCGTGCTGAAGCCGGAGGTGATCGCGCGCTACCGCAAGCGCGGAATCACCGTGCTGCGCACCGACATCGTGGGCGGCGTGCGCATCCGATCGTCACAAGCCGGCTTGGAAATCGAGCCTGCTCGCATCCAGCGTGGCTACGTCGTGAGGGAGTCAGAATAGCGCGAAAAGAAGAACGGCTTCGAAGCGGATTGGACCAAGGAGTTATTGGCTTGCGAATCGATCAGCGCATCGCGATACGGCCGCGCGCTTGTCGATGCGGACGATCTCCCCGCTCAACCCCCGAAGGCTTCCAGCATCGCCTCGGCCTTCTCGCGTGTAAGCCCGGGGTGATTCTTCAGCGCCTGTTCCACGATAGAATCGCCGGATGGCGCCGACTGCGCGGTCCCGGTATCCGTGTTCGCGGAGTCGTTCAATGGCTTCTCGTTCGCCTTGGGCATCTCTCGTCAACGCCTCCATCTCGACCCGAAGCTCATCCAGCCCGGCCTGATCGATTCTACCGCGTCCCACCCCAGACTCCACAACCAGCTATCGGTGTTCATCACGTTCCATCGGTGGTCGATTCGCCCTTGCCCTTCGACGCCACCCGCACTGCGATCTGCGCAAGTTCGTTCAGCCGCGCCGCGTCCTCAATAACCTCGACCGGCACCTCAAAATAATTGCGAAGCGTCTGCTTTGAACTCGGCTGGAAGGGCACGGAGCCCCACTCCTCGTATTGCGCGCGGGTGGTGTCGTCGGTCTTGAAAAACAGCCGCCCATCGTAAACGATGCCGAAAAACACGACGCCCTCATAAAGGCCGTAGCCGCCGAACATGGGCCGATACATCGCCGCGTCGAGCTGCGAGAGTTGGTCGCAGATGAACTCGACGAAATCGTCGTCCTTGCGTGAGGTCGGGCGCATGAAAGAATCTGCCGGTGTTGTCAACAGGGTAATGTGACACGTGCCGGGCCGAAAATCCAGAGTGGCGGCTTCGGCTCGCGAAGACGACGCGGAGCGGTCGAGATTGCTTCGTCGGCCGCGAGGATGATTGTCGCGCGAACGTGGGGTGCGGGGCGGCCTTCTCGCAATGACGTGATTGAAATCCCGGCGGGCGGGGACGCCCACCCCACCGAGCGAGGGCGGGTCTACTTTGCGTTCAGGCGGCGGATGCGCGCGAGGATGTCGTCGGGCGCGAGGCCCTGGTGGGGGATTTGTTCGGCCTGGCCGCCGGCGCCGGGCCGGGTGACGCCCATGCGGCCGTAGATTGGGCGCAGGTCGCGTTCCAGCAGCCAGGTGCCGTAGCGCACGCCGAGACCGGTCTCCGCGTTTTGCCCCTCGACGAGCAGCGCGAATTTCGTCGCGCCCACGCGCTTCATCATGTCCTCGTCGACCACATTCAGCGTCGGCTTGTTGATGAGCCCGACGTCGATGCCCTCGGCGCGCGCGCGTTCGACTGCGTCCAGCGCGCGGTACAACATCTCGCCGTAGGCGATGACGTAGCCCGCCTTGCCCTCGCGGATGAGGTCGTCCTTGCCGGGCTCGAATTTGTACTTCTCGTCGAAGAAGCGCGAGCCGTCGGCGCGCAGGATGAAGGGCACCTTTGATCGCGTGGTGAACACGAAGCGCAGGCCTTCGTCGGCGTAGACGCCCTCGACCGCCGCCTTGAGCTGCGCTGCGTCGGCCGCGAAATAGAGCCGCGTCTTGTCGCCCTGGACGAGGCCATTGTGCGCGAAGAACACGTTGATGCCGAAGTGGCAGGTGTTGTCGGAAATCTCATCGACGCCGGCGTGCGAGAAGTGACACAGCACGTTCGCGTCGTTCATGCGCGCCATCGTGATCTCGGAGACGATCATTTCGAGGAAGGCCGAGAAGGTGCTGAAGACGCCTTGCTTGCCGCGCTCGAAACCGAAGCCGGCCGCGGCGGAGAAGTTGCCGCGCTCCATGACGCCGCCGAGGCAATAGACCTCGGGGTGTTTCTCGCGGATCGCTTTTAGGCCGGTCGAGCCTTCGAGGTCGGAATCGATGACGAAGATGGATTTCTTGCGCTCTTCCGCGGAGAGTTTCGCGAGGATTCCGTTCAGGATGTTGCCGAATTCCGTGCGATTGCTGGCGGTTTCCGGCGTGGAGCCTTTGTAGCTCGCGCTCGTCTTCGGTACCGTGAGCGCCTTGAGGAAATCGACGCAGACGGTCAGCCCGCGCTTTTCGAGGTAGGCGATCGCGTTGTCCTTGGCGATGACGTCGTGGCCCTTGTGCGAACCTTCGATGCCGGGCACGCCGGGCGCCATCG
>VFKU01000555.1 GCA_009885415.1 Rhodothermota bacterium | reverse complement strand
GCCGACGCCGATGTAGCGGAGCGAGCTCTTGCCGATGCCCTGGGCCGCGGCGAGTGCGTCGCCGCCCTCGAATCCGCCCATCAGCGGCAGGGCGATGAACCACATGAGCGCGCCGCCGAGAAAGACTTGCGACGCGACGCGCAGCTTCACGATGTATCCCACGGCAATCAGCGCAGGGCTGATATTCGCGCCGGCGTAGAAGACCGAGCGGCCCGCGGCACCGGCGAATTCCAACGCCGCCCGAACGAGGCCGATGCCGTCGATGAGAAACTTGAGTACGCCGCCCACGAGGATGCCCATGGCGATGCCCACGAGGCCGCGGCCGCCGGTGTCGCCCGCGCGAAGCACCTCGGCGCACGCGACGCCCTCGGGATAGCTGAGGTCGGGCCGCTCGACGATCATCGCGCGGCGTAGCGGGATCATGAAGATGACGCCGAGGAGTCCGCCAAGCATCGTGATCAGCGTCGTCGGCCAGAATTTGAAATCCTGCCAGACGCCGACGAGTACGAGCGCCGGCACGGTGAAGATGACGCCGGCGGCGAGGCTCTCGCCGGTGGAGGCGATCGTTTGCACGATGTTGTTCTCGAGGATGGTGCCGGTGCGCAGCACGCCGCGCAGAATGGCCATGCTGATGACGGCGGCGGGGATGGAGGCGCTCACGGTCATGCCGGCATAGAGCCCGAGGTAGGCGTTCGCCGCGCCGAGGACGACCGCCAGCACGAGGCCCAGAACCACCGCGCGCACCGTGGTCTCGGCGATCGAATCGTCCGGCGCTGGGTAAGAGGCTGTTGCCGGCTGGCTAGCGGGTTTGACGGGGTCCATTGGATTCGCGCTCCCGGGGGCGCGGCGACTATATCAGCGCATCCGCGACGACACAATCGCCCCTCCGCGCCCAAAAGAAAACCGCGGGCCGAGGTTTCCCTCGCCCGCGGTCCGATGGGCCGTTGGTCGTTTACTTCTTGCCTTCGAGCGCCTTGATCGCGGCGAGCAGCGGCTCCTTGCCCTTGGCGAAGTCGTAGTTCCAGTCGATATAGGCGAGCTTGCCGTTCTTGTCGACGAGGAAAGTCGTGCGCTTGGCGAATTCGAAATCGCCGCGCTTCTGCACTTCGACGCCGTACTTCTTGATGATGGCCTGCTTCGGATCGCCGACTACCGCAAAGGGCAACTGTTTTTCCGTCTTGAATCGATTGCTCTCGGCTTGCTCGTCCACGCTAATCGCGATGACGACCGTGTTCGTGTCCTTGAACGATGCGAAGTCGTCGCGATAACCGCACATCTGGCTCGTGCAGCCGGGCGTGAAGGTCTTTGGATAGAACGCGAGCACCACATTCTTGCCCTTGAGGTCGGAGAGATTTTTCGCCTCGCCGATCTGGTCCTTGGCCACGCCCTCGGGAATCGCGAAGTCCGGAGCGGCGTCGCCCACCTTGAGTTTCGCCGCATCTTCGGCGCAGGTCGCGCTGCTCACGAGCACCATGCCGACCATAGCCAACGCGCTTAACATTCTCATCATCGCCGTTCTCCCAAGTACAAGCCTTCGTCCATGCTACCCCAAACGCGCGCCGCGAGTACGGACGATTTTGGCTATATAACACCAACTCGAAGCGCTCGAATCCAGACGAGTTCAGGAGGAGGGACTTCACGCCGCGCGGCCAATCGATGTAACGCCAAGGGCCTAAGCAGGTTAGGCGAATGTGAATGTTGGCTCACATTGCGAAAATCGCTATAGACCTTCCTCGAACTTCCTGTTATTCTCGATTATCCCGTATTCGGGTGCGGTGGGCGTTCTGCGTCCACCTGCGAATCGAGACCACCAAAATGGATGGGAGTTCGATAATGATCAAAGGCATCTCTGTGTTTGCGATGGCGGCGCTGGCGAGCGGATTTACCGGGATGGCGATCGCGGAAGAGGCGGCATCGGGCCCGGTGACCTTCAACAAAGACGTGCTGCCGATCTTGCAGAAGAACTGTCAGGACTGCCACCGGCCGAGCGGCAAGAACATGTCGGGCATGGTCGCGCCGATGTCATTCATGAGCTACGAGGAAGTGCGGCCGTGGGCGAAGGCGATCGCGCGAGTAGTGGACGACAAAGCGATGCCGCCGTGGCACGCCTCCGAAGCGCAGCACGGCAAGTTCCGCAACGAGCGCGTGCTCAGCGCCGACGAGCTGGCGACGATCGCCGCGTGGGTGAAGCAGAACGCGCCGCGCGGCAATCCGCAGGACGCGCCCGCGCCGATCAAGTTCCAGGAAGGCTGGTACATGGGCGAGCCCGATCTTGTGGTGAAGTTTCCCGAGCCCTTCTTTGTGAACGACGACGTTGTGGACATCTATCAGGACATCAGCGTCGAGATGACAAAGGAGATGGTGCCGGAAGACAAATGGATCAAGAAGATGGAGTTCGCGCCGGGCAGCGAGGTGGTGCACCACATCATCGCTTACGCTTCGAAGAAGGGGGACCAGGGCAATCTGATGCGCCGCACGCATCTCGGCGGACTTGCGCCGGGGACCGACCCGGCGGACTATCCCGAGGGCTACGGAAAGCTGTTGCCGGCGGATTCGGTGGTCACGTTTCAAATGCATTACCACAAGGAAGCCGGTCCCGGCACGGGGCGTCTGGACGACAGCGTGATGGCGCTGCAATTCCACGACAAGCCCGTCGAGCACCAGGTGACGACCTCGCCGATTGCGCACGGCAACTTTGAGATTCCGCCTTTTCACTCGGACTGGAAGGTCGGCGGCGCGCGCACTTTCGAGGAGGATGTCGATCTGCTTGCGCTGATGCCGCACACGCACTTGCGCGGCTCGTATGCGAAGTACACCGCGTTTTACCCCGACGGCTCGACCGAGGTCCTGCTCGAAGTACCGGGCTACGATTTCAACTGGCAAACCAATTACTCCTTCAAGGACATCAAAAAGATTCCCGCGGGCACGCGCATCGAGTGGGAAGTCCACTACAACAACTCGAAGGAGAATGGCGAGAAGAACGGCTTCAATCCGGCCGAATCCGTGCGCTTCGGCCAGCCGACGACCGACGAGATGGATCTGGGCTGGATGTCGTATAGCCCCACGAAGGCCGCCGGTACCGCGGCCAGCGACTGAACACGCCAACGCGCGATATTCGGGGGCCGGAAGTAATTCCGGCCCCTCTTTTTTTGTTCGAGGAATTCTGGCGCCCGGAGGGGCGTTTCGCTAGCATGGGGAAGGTAATGGGAGAAGTGCGCCATGGCGATTGCAACGAAACCCCAATCGGTCATTCCGCCGTTGGAGGAGTGCCGACGCCGCTTCGAGGCCTCGCGCCAGGAGTTCGCACGTCTCACTCACGGCCTCACGGACGCGCAGTTCAACCTGCGGCCGAAACCGGAGCGGTGGTCCGCTGCCGAATGTTTCGACCATCTGATCGTCATCGGCACGCTGATGAACCGCAACATCGACGACGCGATCGAGCGTGCGCAAGCGCACGGCCTGCGCAGCGACGGCCCCTTCAAGTACGGTGTCTTCGGCAATTTCTTTGTGAAGGCGGTCGGCCCGAGCGACGAGGCGCGCAAGCGCAGGTTCAAAGCGCCGAAGGCCTACACGCCGACGAGCAACCACAGCATCTCGCGGCTGCGCGAGGCCTTCGACAAACTGCAATCGGACTTCGTCGAGCGGCTCGAACGCGCGAAGGGACTCGACCTCGCGCGCATCAAGGTGCCGTCGGCGGCGGGCGGCATCGGAGTGCTGATTCGGCTGAGCTTGGGCCAGTGGTTCGCGCTTCTGGCGAACCACCAGGACCGCCACATCCTTCAGGCGCAGGAAGCTCTTGATCGGAGAGCTCCCGCGGCGAACTGACCTGAGGGTTCAGCCGAGCGCGGCCTCGAACATGGCCTGGGCTTCCTCCGCCGCCACCTTGCGCGGATTCGTGCGCATCGTCATGTCTTGCAGCGCGTCTTCGGCGAGTTGGGCGAGGTCCTTACTCGCGACGCCGAGATCCCTGAGGCTCTTGCGCAGGCCGATTTTCTGGACAAGGCCTTCGACCGCGGCGATGCATGCTTTCGCGTTCTCCGCGTCGGCCGCGCCCGGCCGCGCCACGCCGATCGCCGCAGCGATCTCGGCGTACTTCGTGGTGCGCGTCTCCAGATTGAAACGCATCACGTGGGGCAACATCGTGGCGAGCGTCTGTCCATGCGCGGTGTGGAAGCGCGCGCTGATCGGGTGTCCCGTGCCATGCGCGGCGCCGAGGCCGACCACGTTGAACGCGATCGCGGCCATGGCGGAAGCCAGCAGCATCTGCGAGCGCGCCTCGAGGTCGGCGCCGTCGGCGATGGCGCGCGGCAGATGGGTCCAGGCCATTTTCAGCGCCTGCAACGCGACTCCGTCCGCGTAGGGATTCGCCGCGCGCGAGGTGTAGGCCTCGATGGCGTGGGTGATGACGTCGAAACCGCAGGTCGCAGTCGGAAAGGCCGGCAGCCCGAGCGTCAGCTTGGGATCGAGCACGGCGATGCGCGGCTGCACGCTCGGGTGCGCGACGTAGAGTTTTCGGTTCTGCTCCGTGTCAGTGATGACTCCGACGAGGTTCGTCTCCGAGCCGGTGCCGGCCGTCGTCGGGATCGCGATGACCGGCGCGCCGGGCTGTTTCGGTTTGCAGCCATAGCTGTACTCGCGAGGGTGGCCGTCGTTCCTCGCCAGCAGTGCGATCGCCTTTGCGCAGTCCATCGACGAGCCGCCGCCCAGCGCGATGACCACCGCATCGCCGAAGGCCTTGAGTTGCGCGGCGCCGGCCGCCGCATTTTTGTCGGTCGGGTTCGGCTCGACCCCGTCGAAGATTTCCGTCTCGAAACCGTCCACTTTGAGGCGATCCGCGAGGGTCCCGGCGAGACCGGCCTTCACGAGGCCCGGATCCGTCACAATGAGCGCGCGGTGCTTGCCGATTTCTTGGGCGTGCTTGCCCGCCTGGTCCGCGGCGCCCACGCCGAAGACAATGCGCGGTAAAGGCTGCAATTTAATGGACAATTCGGACAACATGCGCGGTTCCTCTCCACGGGGGACTGTATTCAGCCCGGAATGATACCCCAGGGCCCGCGCCCATGCGAGATCACGGCAGAACGG
>VFKU01000597.1 GCA_009885415.1 Rhodothermota bacterium | reverse complement strand
GCGTAGAGTTTTCTGATCACGCGCACCTCGGCCTTGGCCGGCGGACGCGAGAGCGCTTCGCGCATGGCCCATTCGATGCGTTGCTTCGGCTTCTTGCCGCCCTCGGCGACGATGCGCTCGGCGAAGACGCGCGCGGCCTCGACATAACTTGGGTCATTCAGGAGTACGAGCGCCTGGATGGGCGTATTCGACGCGGGGCGTTGCGCCGTGCACTCTTCGCGCGAGGGCGCATCGAAGGCGAGCAGCGCGGGATGCAGGAAGGAGCGCTTCCAGTAGGTATACAAACCTCGGCGATACTGATCCTCGCCGGCGGCGGGCTTGTATTCGAGAGACTCGCCGAAGGTATTCGCGTCGCGCCAGTAGCCCTCGGGCTGGTAAGGCTTGACGGTGGGCCCGCCGATTTTTTCGGAGAGCAGGCCGCTCACGGCGAGCGCGTTGTCGCGCACCATCTCCGCTTCGAGCCGGACGCGGGATTGGCGCGCGTAGAGGGTGTTGCCCGGATCGCGGTCGCGGAGTTTCTCGCTGGCGTATGAGCTCTGGCGGTACGCGCGCGAAGTGAGGATGAGCCGAGTCAGGCGCTTGACGTCCCACCCGCTCTCGCGGAACTCGACCGCGAGCCAATCGAGTAATTCGGGATGCGTGGGCCATTCGCCTTGCCCGCCGAGATCGTCGAGCACGCGGGAGATGCCGCGGCCGAAGTAGAGTTTCCAGAGGCGGTTGACGAAGGCGCGCGCGGTGAGGGGGTTGTCCTTCGAGACGATCCACTCGGCGAGATCGAGCCGGTTTGCACGGCGGTCCCCGACGCCCTCGAGCGGCGGGAGAAACTCCGGCACGGCAGGCGTGACGATTTCGCCGGACTCGCTCATCCAGTTTCCGCGGGGGAGGATGCGCGTCATCCGCGGAATATCAAGCGCGACGGTGGGCATGGTTGAATTCATCGTGTTGCGCATCGCGAGAATTTTATCGTGAATCGAGACGATCTCGGCGCGCTGGGCGACGAGTTCTGGGGCGGTGGCGCGGAAGAAGACCGCGGCGCGCGCCAGGGCGGCGGTGTCCGGATTTTTGGCGTGGACGGCCCGTACCGCGTCCAGCGGCTCGCCGATACGTCCTTCGTCGAAGCCTGCGTCCGCGCGGTCCGTGAGCGAGAGGCGGAAACGGCCGATCGTCCTGCGGCGGTTTGGCCCGCGCATCTCGATGATCACGCGCAACTCGGAGCCGGCGGGCAGCGGCTTCGCCAGGATAAACACGGCCGACACGCGATCGTCGATGGGCTTTCGCGCTTCCACGTTCCAGTACGTGGACAGGCTTCCGTCAATCAGGTTGTTTGCGCCCTTGCCCTCTTTCGAAAAATCTTCGACGACAGACGCGATCTCCGCCTTCGTCCATGTCCCGCCGGCCGCGCGCCGCTCGATTTCGACCTCGGACATCTCGAAGCCGCTGCGTTCGGCCCGGTTGAACACGCCGTTCAGGCTCGGATCGCCGAGCACTTCCAGCCGGAACGCCGGTGCCGCGCGATCCGTC
>VFKU01000052.1 GCA_009885415.1 Rhodothermota bacterium | reverse complement strand
GGCCTCAGCGGGCAGCTCAAAGGCGACTTGCATGGCGCTGCGGGCCTTCACTGCAAGGTCTTTGGCCGCCACTTCTTTCTCGTCCAGCACCAGCCGCACGTGCAGCGCGGGCGCGTCGGACTCGGTCCAATTGCGCAGCTTCCCGAGCACGCGCCGGGTGCCATCGGCCGCGGGCCGCACCTGAACGTCTGTGATCGCAAAATTCTGCCGCGAATCCGTCCCCACCGGCACGATATCGAGCTCGATCGCCGGCGAAACTTTCCACGCCCCGGTTTTCTCGGGCAGACCCGTGCGCTGCGCGTCGGTCACCAGATGAATCAAATAACGCCCGCGCACCGCGCCGGAGGTTTCTGCGTCGCCGAGCAGTTCGTGCTGCGCCAGTTCAAGCGCGGCGACAAAGTTCGTGGCCGCGTTAGAAAGTGCGGCGGTCTCGATCGCGAGGCGGGCGGCGTCCTTCGTACCGGCCTCGGCAGTGTTCTTCGCGCGCAAGGGCGCAGCGACTGTGGCCTGCTCCGCAAAGGTGACGACCCCGACGCGCTCTTCCGCGCCGAGCCCAGCCACAAGATTGCGCGCGGCGGCCTTGGCTTGATCGAGCAAGCCGCCGCCCATGCTGTAGGACGTGTCGAGCAGAATGATGTGACTGCGCGCGCCGCTCTCCGCTTCCGCCCCGGCCATCGAGCGCCAATACGGCCGGGCGAAAGCCAGCGTCAGCAGCGCGAGCACCGCCATCCGCAGCAGCATCAACAGCCAATGCTGCACGCGCCGCCGCTCGATGACTTCCTTCGTCACGTCGGGGATGAACAGCAGGCTGGAGAAGCGAATTGGCTCGCGCTCGGGCCGGCGGATGCGGTGAATCAAGAAAGGCGCGGCGAGCAAGGCGGCCCCGGCGAACAAGGCCGGCACGAGAAAGGACAGCCCCATCAGCGGCGTCCTCCCGTGCGCGCGAGCGCGCGTTGGCTGGTGCGCAGCAGCGCATGTGTGCGGTGGTGCAAGAAGAAATGCAGCGCGCTATCGAGCGGCTCGGTCGTGGTGACCTCGGCGATGTCGATCTCCCAGGCGAGACATTCCGCGCGGATGCGATCGAAATGGTTGCGGCGGTTCTCGAGGTACGCCTCGCGCACGGCGCCGGGCACAGTGTGCTGCTCGCGGCCGGTCTCGGCATCCACAAAAGTCGCCGTCTGGTCGAAGGGAAAAGTCTGCTCGGCGGGATCGCTCACTTGCAGCACGATCACGTCGTGCCGCCGCGCGCGCAGCGAGCGGAGGTGTTCGATCATCGCATCGAGCGGATGCAGCAGATCCGAGATGAGCACAATCAGACCGCGCGGCCGCAGCACGTCGCCTAGGTAATGCAGGGCGCGGGCCGTGTCGGTGGGGCCTTGAGGCTTGAGCGCGTCGAGCTCAACGAAAATCCGCCGCACGTGGTGCCGCGCAGAGAGCGGCGGCACATAAGTGAGGAGCTCCTCGTGATACGCGACGAGTCCGGCTGCATCGCGCTGACGGTGCAGCAGCATGGCGAGGGAGGCGGCGAGCATCCGCGCGTAGTCGAATTTCGTCACGCTGTGGCTCGTGTAGTCCATCGACGCGCTGCAATCGAGCAGCAGCGTGCAGCGCAGCGTCGTTTCTTCCTGGTACTGCTTGAGGTAAAGGCGGTCCGTCCGGCCGTAGAGTTTCCAGTCCACCTTTCGGAGGTCCTCGCCCTGCGCGTAGGGGCGGTATTGCGCGAACTCGATGGACGAGCCCGAGTGGGGGCTGCGGTGCAACCCGGTCATCACGCCCTCGACCACGGTGCGCGCCAACAGTTCGAGATCCGTGATGCGCGCGAGCTGCGCGGGATCAATAAACTGTGGCGATTTCTGCATGGAACGCTCCAGGGCGGTTACGAAAGTCCCGACTTGACCTCGGGGACGGCGTCGAGCAGTTTGCGGATGATGTCCTCGACCGTGACGTGATCGGCCTCGGCGCGGAAGTTGGTGAGGATGCGGTGGCGCAGGACCGGCGCGGCGACCGCACGTATGTCCGCCGTGGAGACGTGATAGCGGCCTTGCAGCAGTGCGCGGGCCTTCGCGCCGAGCAGCAGGTTCTGCGTCGCGCGCGTACCGGCACCCCAGCTCACCCAACTCTTGATGAAGTCCGGCGCCGCGGGATGGTCGGG
>VFKU01000826.1 GCA_009885415.1 Rhodothermota bacterium | reverse complement strand
GGATATGTCCACGGCAAGACGGCCGACGAGCGCCCCTGCAAATCGATCGAAAACCCGGTCTACATCGAGGACCTGCACGCGACCATCTATCGTGCGATGGGTATCAGCCCCAAGCAGAGTTTCATCATCGAGAAGCGGCCGTTCTACACCACACGCGACGGCCTCGGCAAACCCATCCGCGAAATTATCGCGTAAGTCTCGTCGCGTAGTCGCGTAGCGTAGTAGCGTAGGGTGGGCTTCAGCCCACCACGCGCCCCGGGGCCGTTGCTCGCGGATGTTGGTGGGCTGAAGCCCTACATCGCGGCGCTGGCCGCATAGAATCCTGATACCGTCTCGACCACATAGTCCCGCTGGGTGCGCGTCAGTTCCGGAAAGATGGGAAGCGCGAGAGTCTCCTCCGCGGCGCGCTCGCTGACGGGAAAGTCGCCCGCGCGATGGCCGAGCGATGAAAAACATTCCTGCAAGTGCAGCGGCACTGGATAGTAGATCTCGTGCCCGACGTTCCGCTCGCGCAGGTGCGCCCGCAAGGCCTCTCGCTGCGGCGCGCGCACGACGTACTGGTTATAGGTGTGGTGCGCGCGGCCGTAGGGTGCCGCCGGCGGCACCAGTCCCGAAACGTTCAGGTGTGCGTCGTAATACGCAGCGTTCTCGCGCCGCAGCCGGTTCCAGCGATCGAGATGCGGCAGCTTGACCGACAAGACCGCCGCCTGAATCGGCGCCATGCGGAAGTTCCCGCCGATCTCGGCGTGGTAATACTTCGGGTGCATCCCGTGATTACGAAGCCGCCGGATTTTCTCCGCAAGCTCGGCGTCGTTCGTCACCACCATGCCGCTGTCGCCGATCCCTCCGAGATTCTTGCTGGGGAAGAAGGAGAAGCAGCCCAGCTCACCCATCGCTCCGGCTTGCCGCACGCCGCCGCGGCCGGGATACGTCGCGCCGATCGCCTGCGCGGCGTCCTCGATGACGGCGACACCGGCGGCGCGCGCGGCCTCCAGAATCGGGTCCATGTCCGCGCATTGCCCGTACAAGTGCACCGGCATGATGGCCTTCACCCGCGCGCGCTCGGGAGAGTCCGTGTCGAACCAGCGGCGGAGTGCAACGGGATCGATGTTATAGGAGGAGGGATCGATGTCGATAAACACGGGACGCGCGCCGAGGCGGGCAATCGTACCGGCCGTGGCGAAGAAGGAGTACGGCGTGGTGACCACGGTGTCGCCGAACCCCACCCCGAGCGCCATGAGCGAGACCAGCAGGGCGTCCGTGCCGGACGAGACGCCAATGGTGTGCGCCGCTCCGCAATACGCGGCCACGGCCGACTCAAAAGCCTCGACTTTCGGGCCGAGGATGTACTGCGTCGACGCGAGGACTTCGTCCACGGCGGCACGGATCTCGCCCTCGAGTTCGAGGTATTGCGGCCCGATATCCAGTAAAGGTACGTTCACGATATGGTTTCCAGAGAAAACCCCGCGCGATTATACGGGACCGGCGGCACGCGAAAAAGCCGTGGCCTTGGAGTTCGTGGACGATCGGCGATTCATGGACTCGATGGCGCGGCGGTTGCCTATGGCCCGGCGCTTCGGCTTTAATGGCCGCCTACCGAACAGGAATCCACTGATTGAATCCGTCTAAATTTGTTCAAGCCGTTGAATCGCGCCAGGCCGTGGTCGGGATCGTCGGCCTCGGTTACGTCGGCCTGCCGCTCGCCATGACCTTTTGCCGCGCCGGATTTCGTGTGCTCGGCTTCGACATCGATTCCACCAAGGCCGCCGCGCTCAATCGCGGCGAGAGCTACATCGGGCACATTCCCTCGTCCGAAGTGAAACAGTTGCGCGGGAGCGGAAAGTTCGAAGCGACGGCCGATTTCGCGCGCGCGAAGGAGGCCGACGCAATCCTCATCTGCGTGCCCACGCCCCTTGCCGAGCACCACGAGCCGGACCTCTCCTACATCGTGAACACCGGCAAGTCGCTCGCGCCGCATCTCCGCGCGGGCCAACTCATTGTGCTCGAATCGACCACCTATCCGGGGACGACCGAGGAAGTGCTCGCGCCGGAGCTCGAAGCGGGCGGACTGCGCGCCGGCAAGGACTTCCTGCTGGCCTATTCGCCCGAGCGCGAGGATCCGGGCAACGCGGACTTCTCCACCGGTCGCATTCCGAAGATCGTCGGCGGCTGCACGCCCGAGGCGCTCGACGCGGCCGACGCGCTTTATCGCGCGGTCGTCGTCTCGACGGTCCGCGTTTCGGACGCGCGCACGGCCGAAGCGGTCAAGCTGCTCGAGAATATCTTTCGCGGCGTAAACATCGCGCTCGTGAACGAACTAAAACTCATCTACACGAAGATGGGCATCGACATCTGGGAAGTCATCGAAGCGGCGAAGACAAAACCCTTCGGGTTCATGCCCTTCTATCCGGGGCCCGGTCTCGGCGGGCATTGCATCCCGATCGATCCCTTCTACCTCACCTGGAAGGCCCGTGAATACGGCGTCTCGACCCGCTTCATCGAGCTCGCCGGCGAGATCAACACCGCCATGCCCGCGCACGTCGTCGGCGCGCTGATGAACCTGCTCAACGACCAGGGTCGCGCGCTCAAGGGCGCGCGCGTGTTGGTGCTGGGCGCAGCGTATAAGCCCAACGTCGGCGATCCGCGCGAGTCGCCCGGCCTCACCCTCATCGACCTCCTCCAAGAGCGCGGCGCGGAGGTGGACTACAGCGATCCCTTCGTCCCGGCTCTGCCGCGCACGCGAAAATTCGATCTCGCGCTGACATCCGTCGCGCTCACGGCGCAATCGCTCGCATCCTACGACGCCGTGTTGATCGCCACCGCGCACGACGCCTTCGACTACCCCTTCATCGTGCAACATGGGAAGCTCGTGCTCGATACGCGTAATGCGACGAAAAACGTGAAGACCGGCCGCGAGAAGATTTTCAAAGCCTAGCCGCATAAACAATGCGAACGCGCGAAAAACGGCCCAAGTGTGCGATAATTTGTTGTGCACCGATGCTGAAACATCACACTCTCGGAGGCCGCACCGAATGAAAACATACATCTTCCCGATCGCATTTGAAGAAGCGGACGATGCTTGGCATGTGTACGTTCCAGGTCTCGAGGCCCACGGTGCCGTAACTTGGGGACGTTCGCGCGATGAGGCACTCCGGAACATTCAAGAAGTGGTGCAGATGCTGGTCGAGGAATTTCTCGAGGATGGCCTGCCCTTGCCCGACCTTATCACCATCTCCGATCAGGCATCCGTCGCCGTCTGTGTATGAACATTGATTATTCGCTGCTGCGCTCGGTGACCGCGCGGCAGTTGGCCCGAGCGCTCGAAGATGACGATTTCAGACTCGTGCGGCAACGAGGAAGTCACCGGCGCTACACCCACCCCGACGGCAGGAAGGTGACCCTGGCGTTTCATCATGCCTCGGACACTTTTCCGCTTCCTACCTTGCGGGCCATGGTCGAGTTGCAAGCGCGCTGGACGATGGAGGATTTACACCGGCTTGACCTTTTTGCTTGACCCGGTCTAGCGCTTCTTCGCACCCGCCGCCCGCTTCGCCGCTTCGACCGTGTTCTTTAGCAGCATTACGCGCGTCATCGGGCCGACACCGCCGGGCACCGGCGTGATGGCCTTGGCCTTTTTCGAGACGGCGTCGAAGTCGACGTCGCCGACGAGGCGATATCCGGACTTCTTCGTGGCATCTTCGACGCGGTTCGTGCCGACGTCGATCACGACGACCCCCTTGCGGACCATCGAGGCCTTCACGAATTTCGCCACGCCCATCGCCGAGATGAGGATGTCGGCCTCGCGCGTGTACTTGGCGAGGTTGCGCGTGCGCGAGTGACACACGGTCACGGTCGCGTTCGCGCCCGGCGCTTTCTGCATGAGGATCGCCGCCATCGGCTTGCCGACAATGTTCGATCGGCCCAGCACGACAACGTGCTTGCCCGCCGGGTCGTAGCCGTAGCGCATGAGGAGCTGCTGGCACCCGGCGGGGGTGCACGGAAGAAAGCCCGGCTCGCCCGAAAGCATCTTCCCGACGTTGATCGGATGAAACCCGTCCACGTCTTTCGCGGGGGAGATCGCGTTGAGCACTTTGCCCTCGTTAATCTGTTTCGGCAAGGGCAACTGGACGAGGATGCCGTGCACCCGCGCATCGGCGTTCAGTTCGTCAATGAGCGCGAGCAGTTTCTTTTCCGTGCAGGTCTTCGGCAGTGTGTGGTCCACGGAGAGCATACCCATCTCCATGCATTCCTTGCGCTTCATCCGCACGTAGACCTGGCTCGCCGGGTCGTCGCCCACAAGCACCACCGCGAGCCCCGGCACCACGCCGCGCTTCGCGAGCGCCTTCACTTCCTCGGAAATCTCCGCCCGAATCTCGCCGGCGACCTTGTTGCCGTCAATAATTTTTGCCATGGAATCCGCCCCCAATGAAGCCAGAATCATAGTGTGCGCGTGGAGATCGATCAAGAATAAAAGCGGTCCGGCGAGGGTATTCAAGGAACGGGGTGCCTTGCCTTCCCGTGCGGCCTGCGTTAGCCGAAACGAAAATCCGATAGAATGACGCCCCTGGAGGACGCGCACATGGCTGAAGATCTCGATCGGGCGATTGCCGCCGTGTCCAATCGCGGGGCGACCTGGGTTTCGCGGCGGGACGCGGCGGAGTATCTGGGCCGGGTCGCGGCGCAGGCGCGCGATGCGCTGCAGCGAAACGCCGAGGACTCCGACACCGATGTGCGCGCCGCTGTGGCCAAGGCGCTGGGTGACGCCGCCTGGCGCGACGCGGGGCGCAGCGGAAAAGAATCGCAGCTCACCCTCGATGAACTCGTTCGCGAAATCGAGAAACCCGGCAAGCGCGAGGTCCGCGTCATCGACGGCGGCTTTGAGATCAGCGTCGCGCTGAAAAACGGCCGCGCGCAAAAAGTCCGCGTGACGCACGCCACCTCGGAGGCCGGCGCGGACACCATTCGCGTCTCCACCCGCTGCGGGCCCGCGGCGGACAAGGAGATGGCCTGGGCGCTGCGCACGAACAATCGCCTGCCGCATTGCAGCCTGGCCATCGTCGACGACGGCGGCGAAGCGTGGTTCGAGCTTGTCCATTCGCTCCGCGCCCAGAAGGCGACGGCCGAAGAACTCCGCGCCTGCGTCAAGGAGGTCGCTTTCTACGGCGACTGGGCCGAGACGCGGCTGACGAAGGGCGATGCGTTCTGATGGCGGAGTCGTTTGTGAAGGCGGATTTACGCGGCCAGGACCTGCGCGGGCGAAATCTGGAGGGCGCGGATTTTTCCGGCGCGGACCTCGGCCAGGCACGTCTTTCCGGTGCGAAATTGGCCGGTGCAGTGTTTCGCGGCGCGCGGATGTACCAGTGTTTTCTCGATGGCGCGGACCTGCGCGGCGCGAATTTCATCGAGGCCGATCTCGAATTTGCGGTGCTGGGTGGCGCGGACGCCTCGGGAGCGATCTTCGCGCGTGCGAACATGAAACGCTGCAATATGGTCGGCACACGCGCGCACGGCGCCGATCTCCGCGAGGCCGACCTCTATTACGCGCGGCCGGGCAACGCCGACCTGCAAGAAGCCGACTTTCGCGGCGCGAACCTCGACCGCGCCATCATGCGGCGCGCCAATCTTCGCGGCGCGGACGTGCGCGATGTCTTCGGCACGCCCAACGTCGAAAATGCGAACCTCGAAGGAATCCGGCAGTGATTCTCGGACATTTCAGGCTGGACAATCCGCTCGAATCGAACGCGTTTATCCACGCCTGCCCCGAGACGCGCGAGGCCGTACTGGTCGATTGCGGCGACTTCGATCCGCGCCTGCCGGAATTCGTGAGGGCGCAGGAACTACGGCTCACGACGATTTTCATCACCCACGAGCATTGGGACCACGTCCAAGGCCTGCCGCTCGCGGTGAAGCACTTCGGCGCGCGCGTCGTCAGCGCTATCCCCGAACCCTCGGGCGTGAAGGAGGTCCATGTCGCGCAACCCGGCGACACGCTCGACGTCGGGAAAATGACGGCGCGCATCGTGGACACTTCGGGCCACACTTCCGTGGGCCTGAGCCTCGTTTTCCCCGGCCTGACATTCACTGGCGATGCGCTGTTTGCAGGCTCCATCGGCGGAACAAAGACGCCGGAGAGCTACGCGCTTCAGCTCGACAACATCCGGAAAAATCTCTTCACACTGCCGGACGACACGATCGTCTGCCCCGGCCACGGCCCCTGTTCGACCATTGGCATCGAGCGCCAATTCAACCCCTTCTTCGTCTGAGGGTCAGACCGACCATTCCGCGTAACGCGACTGAAGCTGCCCGCGCTTCAGCTCCGATTCCAAAATCGCGTCGGCGCCTCCCGGATACACATACAACAGTCGGCGCGATGAGGGCCCGAGAAGCACGACATTCACCACACCGCTCGCGCCGGCGGGGTCTTCCGCCGCCGCACGCAAGACCGAATCGAATCGGCCCGGGCGCAGTTCCGACGCGCTCATGAACAGATGCCAATACGACGGTGTCTTAAACTCAAGCTCGAATTCATGCATCCCTAAGCTCTGGAAAAACCGCCCATCTGGATCGAAATTCAGAAACACTGGCGAGTCCTTCGGCGGGACTTCGTTCTCCGAGGGAATGGTGGTGATCAGAACGACGCGAGGCTCGCTGGTGAAGAGATGCTCGATCAGTATGTTCTGCCGGGTGCAGATCTGCGCGTAATCGGCGTCGTTGGCGGGATGTTTCCGCCCGTCGGCGAGGGTGCGGAATCGCGCGCAGCGGTCCTTGTAAATATGTTTGAGAAGGAACCCGACCGGCGGGCATTCCGGAAAATTCCGCGTCCAATAAGCGTTAATCTGATCCGGTGTCATGCAGAATGGTCCCCCGACCCGGCGTATCTTACACCCAACCGACGCGCGTGCGCCGCTCGGCGCCGTAGGGCGGCAAGCTCGAGAGGCGCGGGTCGTCCACCGGGCCGCCGATGGTGAAATGATAGAGCGATTGAAAGGCATGGCCGCTCAATCCGAAAACGCGATGCACCGGCTCATCGAAGTAGCATCCGATACCGGTCCCGCGCAGGCCCGCCGCCGAGGATGTGTTGATGATACGGCCGTAATTAGCATCGCGCAGGTGCGGCCATGCCGC
>VFKU01000414.1 GCA_009885415.1 Rhodothermota bacterium | reverse complement strand
GGCATGATGTGGCAGGGGATGTCGCTGTGGGCGACGTTGCATCATCGGCCGACGCCGTGGATTCCGAGTACGTTTATGCCGACGCTGCCCGGGAAGTTGTTTTTTTTGCGGGAGCTGGCGGGGCCGCTGGAGGCGGAGTGCAATTGATCGAACAGGGACAGTCACTTATTAATGAGTGAGTGGCTGTCCCTATTTCCCTGTGGTCTTATCTATTGAAAAATCGACAAACTACGACTCCACGATCTCGGAGTGACGCGCGAGTTGAAGGAGCATTTCGAACACATACCGCAAGAGCGCCGCGCTCTCGACTTCGAAGTCTTCTAAGAATCCCTTGAACTTTGGCTGAAACGTCAAATGATCTGCCAGACAGTGAAGAATGTGTCGAGACTCATTTTCAAGTTCGCACCCGACAGCAGTCAGGCAGTCGAAACCAAGGTTTAACGCGTCGATCACAATATGATCGCGATCCGCGTCTTCGAACGCGAGAATGTCAAGCATGGCGGCAACGTCAATCGTGGCAGTTGGCTCCAATGGAGCAGGAGCCTCCGTCAATAACCCATGGGCTCTGAGTTGGAATCCGCTGATCGCGGCATCGGCGGTTCGAAACAAGAGGATTCGTCCTTGTTCGCTCAATAGTGGCCGATCGGCATGTGGCATCCGTTCTCGCGGATACTCAATATCGAAGTTGAATAAGTAGTAGAAGTAAAAGTTAGGCGTATCGCAACCTCTCGCTATGTGTAAACCGAGTAAGTTCACATTGCGATTAAACCTCGCAATCTTCGCAGGCTTATCGCCCATTAAGCATCCCTCATACTCTGCCGACGCTCTGCCGCCTGCTTCATCCTACTCTTTCGGTTTGGGATCTCGTAAGCCGAGGATGAGATAGGGACGGCCAACCATTCGTGAATGGGCTTGCTACGTGCGCGCATGGGCGAGCCGCCCATGCTACGGATTGCTGGCGACTTTTGCCGGCGCGGATCCGATACTGAGTTCGATCGCTTCGCTGAGGAACTTGGGCGGCGCGGCGGAGACGGTTTCGATGCGGGCTTGCACGTAGATGTTGCGTGTCATGGGCTGGACCCAGGGCTCTGCGTAGATTTCCATTTTGCGATCGAATTCGCCTTCGCGGACGAGAATTCCGCTCAGGCCGGTGTCGAGGACGCGGACGCCGAAGGGGAGATTGAGGACGTCGAGGGGGACGCGGCTGTTGAAGCCGTTTGCGCGGGCGAGTTTGACTGAAATCCATCCGGATTGGCCCGGCGCGATCGCGAGTTGCGATTCGCCCTTTTGCACAATCAGATCCGCGGCGACTTCGCTGACCGTGATCGGGCCGAGGCGGGTTTCGCGCGTGACTTTTTCTTCATCGAGAGTCGCTTCCGCGGCGATGACGAAGGTGGCGTCCATCGGGGTGGATTGCGCTTCGGGTCCGGCGACGAGGGCGAGCTTGACGGTGTCGTCGTCGGGGAGGACGAGTCCGGGTTCGGCGGTGAATCCGGCTGGGAGATCGCGGAGCGATACGGTGACGGGAGCGTTGAAGCCGTCTTTGCGGCGGACGCGGACGTCGATCGGGGTGCGGCTGCCGCGGGAGATGTTGACGCGGTAGGGGGACATGACGACGTCGAAGTCGGGTTCGGCGGGGCGGAGCATAAGGCGATACGCGTGGCGCTCGCTGCCGGCACTCATCGCGTCGCGGACGCGGACGAGGTAGTCGCCGTCGGCGGGCGCGGTGAACTCGAGGAAGGAATCGCCGCTGGCCGTGCCGTCGCCGAAGAAGCCGTCGTCGTTGGACCAGAGAAGCGGGTAGAGGGGCATGCCGTTGGGCGCGAAGGCGGCGTCGGGCGGGTGGACTTCGACTTTGAAGACTTTGGCGTTGACGGAATGGTGTTCGGGGGTCGTGGCGAAGGCGCCGACGCGCTGGCCGCTGGGGTAGGCCTTGAAGACGACGTCTTCGTCGCCGTAGCCCGGAAGGTCTTCGACCTGGATGATCTCGGAGCCGACCATGACGTAGTCGTTGATGACGAGGTCGCGCCAAGAGTCGAGGCGGATGCCCGCGCCGGCGGAGTCGCGGTTGGAGAGGGTGACGAAGGTCTCGGCGACGCAACGGATCACACCGCGTTGGAGCGGCGCGCCTTGGGTGTCGAGCACGTCGATGACGGAGTCGAGCGGAGAGCCTAGGCGCGAGGCCATGGTCTCGATGAGGACGGTTTGTCCTTTGGCGGCGGTGAATCGATAGAGGTCGCTGTCCTCGACGGTGCCCGCGGCGGGTTGGATGCGTGCGTTGATCGTCGAAGGAAAAGTTAGGCGCTGCGCTTGATCGGGGGCGTCGTTCGGTTCGGCTTCGAGGGACTCGTCGTAGGAAGTGACGGCGAGGGAGGGGATCGCGATTGGGCTGCCTTCGGGGACGGCGATTGGAAGGGGGACGGTGGTGTCGTGCAGGGCGGTGGCGGGCGGTGTGATTTCGATTTCGCCGTTGGGCGCGCCGAGATTGAAACCCGTGACGTGGATTTTTTGCGGTGCGCCGGCCTTGAGGCCGAGCGGCCAGACTTGGGTGACGTAGGGGAATTCGCCGATGTGGAGGCGGTAGCCGAGTCCGGCGCGGAGGTCTTTGTCGGAGATTTCGAGAATGTAGTTGCCGTCGGTGGGGGCGTGGTAGCCGAGGCGATTGAGTTTGCGGCGCGCGCCGGCGTTTATGCCGAGCGGCTCGGCGACGCGGGCGCCGGTGGCGTCGGAGAGTTTCATTGCGGCGTTCAGTTCGGTATCGGTGAGGGCGAAGACGATTTCTTGGCCGGCCTTCGCGGTGAACTTGTAGCGATCGATGTCGCCGGGCTGCGCGATTTGGCCTTGCACGACGCTGGGCCATTCGATGGGCTGCGCTTGTTCGGGGCCGTCGTTGGGTTCGGCCTCGGCGAGGTCGGGGTGCGCGACGACGTTGAAACCTTGCGGGTTGGTCAGGCCGGTGGGCGTGCGGAACATGAGCTCGTAGTAGCCCGGTGCGATGGTCTCGGGGATGCAAAGTTTAATTTTTAGTTTGTGAGGACGGGCATTGTCGAAGATGTCGGCGCCGGTGCCGCGGACTTCGGCGAGATTGACGACGGCTGGGG
>VFKU01000758.1 GCA_009885415.1 Rhodothermota bacterium | reverse complement strand
GTTCAAGTAACTGTGCGGCTGACGCGGATCGCTCGCGGTGTACACCGTGAATAGATCGCGATTCAGGCCGCGGAAGGCTTGCCCGTCGACCAGGCCCAGCCCGCGCAACGCGTCCACATTCGCCAACGGTTTCCCGCCCGCCGCCCGATAGTCCTCCAGCGCCTTCGCCGCATTCTCCGGCAGGCCCAGCGCACGCAACACCGGCACCGGGGCAAAATTCAGGTTCACCCGCGCCGACTCGTCCGCCAGCGAGACCCGCACCTTTTGCGGATACCCCCCGGGGCCGGTCGCTTCGGGACGATACTCGGTCAAGACGACGTCGAATTGTTTTTGCGGGACTTCTCCCCGCGCGATCGCCGCGCGCGCGTCGCCAATCGCCGCATACACGCCGCCCTCGGCCAAATTTCGCGCGCGGACCTCATGGAGATAAATGCCCGCCTCGTCGAATTCGATCGACATGTACCCGATGTAGGCGGTGCCGAGCATCGCGAAGATCACCAGCATGCCGATCGCCGCGATCAGCGCCATCCCGCGTTTTCTATCGTGTATGGATCCAGTCTGCACAAGTCACCTAATGGACGTGAATGGGAATGACCGCTTTGCGAGAGGTCTGAAATTCAGGGCGCACGCTGCTCTCGAGCGCCAGGCCCACGCGCACCGCGCGCGGAAACCCCGGCCCCGCCCACGTCTCGCTCCACGCCGCGCCGGGCCCGGCCGCGAGGTATTCCACGCTAAACCCTTGCACGCGCGCCGAAACCAGCTCAAGCCGGCCACCCTCGGGGAACTCGCCCGAGATCGGGCCCGTCGTCCTCACCAGCGTACCCGTCGCGCCCGTGCGCTCCACGCGATATCCGATCTTCGCCAGCGCCGCGTTGCCGCGCGCGGCGTCGGCCGATTCGACGGCAAAACTAAAGTCGTCGTCCGCGTGGGCCCAGGGCGGGTACGTGCGATCGTCCTTGAGCTCGCGCGACGAACCCGAGAGGCCCACGCCCGACATGTCCGACGAAAGTGCCGACGCCAGATCGGCCCGGATGGACTCGATCGCGGCCTGCGCCTGACCGTCCAATTCGCTGATCGCCCGGCGTTCGTTCCACACCTGGGTCACCGTGACGAAGGTCGAGGTGCCCATCGTCATAGCGGCACCGATGATCATGATCACCACGAGCATCTCGAGGAGCGTAAATCCCGCCGAGCGGCGGTGCATCGTCCGCGTCATTGTCCGGCGCCTCCCGCGGCGGGGCGCGGCATGGCCGACGTGAGCATGAACTGCCGCAAGCGGCCTTCCAGCTCCCACACCACCGTCACGTTCAGCTCGACATAATTCGATTCAACCGCCGGCAACTTGCCCGTCGCGGCCCATGAAAAATTCCGATACATCCCCGCGTCGCGGTCGTTGGCCCGGCGCAACATCGGTAGCGAGACCGGCGGCTCAGCGTTGGCGAGCGGCCCCTCGGGGCGCGCCTTGATGGCCAGCGCCGTCTCCGGTTTTTCGTCGAGGAAATTAGGCCACACGAAAAGTTCGGGCCGGTCTTGAAGCAAGGTCATGTATTCCTGCGCCAGGTCCGCCGCGATTTCGTGCGTACGCCCGGCCTTGGCCAGGGTCTGGCTGCTGAGAAACATCTTGAGCAGAATGGTGGAGGCCACACTGAGGACAATGAGCGCGGTGAGCAGCTCGAGCAAGGTGAACCCGGCACGCGCGCGCACCGGTGGAAACGCCCCACGCCCTTCGTCTGGCACGGCGCCTCACTCCTTCCGCGTTCGGCAAGGCGGACGCTGTATGCGCGTCCTGCCCCTGCGTTCCTCTGATGCGGCCGGTCAAGCCGCAGGAAGCGGGCGAAACCCCACTCGCAACCCACGCGGATTGTATCGCGGGTTTCGCGGTTCTGTCAATTCAACACCCGCGCCCGCCCCTCACGCTGCGCCGGTCTCCGGCGCGAGCGTCCTCTTGCTCAATTCACTGTCGAGCATGAACAACGCGCCCGAGTTGTCGCCAATCAGCTTGAGCTTCTGCGCCACGTCGTCCGCCGCCGCCTCTTCTTCCACCTGCTCATTCACGAACCACTGCAACATCGTCGTTGTCATGTGGTCGCCTTCCTTCATCGCCACGCCGACGCACTCGTTGATCATCTCGGAGACCTTGCACTCGTGCTTGTAGGCGTCCTTCATCGCGTCCAGCGGCGATTTCCAGTCCTGCTTGGGCGCGGCCGCCGCGCCAAAACTCGGCCGCGCGCCGCGGTTGATGATATAGGTGAACAACCGGTGCGAGTGCGTCAACTCCTCCTGCGCCTGGATCGTCATCCAGTTGGCGAAGCCTTTCAGGTTGATCGATTCGAAGTAGGCCGACATCGCGTAGTAGAGATACGCCGACTCAATCTCGAACTGGAACTGATCGTTGATCTTCGCGAGCACTTTTTCTTTTAGCATGGATTCTCCCTCGAATGGCGCATAATCGATTCGGACTTAGGACTTCGCCGCCGCGAGCACCGCGTCGTAGTTCGGGTGGTTCGCAATCTCCGGCACGTACTCGGCGTATTTCACCTTGTCGTCCGCGCCAATCACAAACACCGCCCGGCTCTCCACGCGCAAGGGCGACACCAGCGTGCCGTATTTCTTGCCGAAGTCCATCGAGCGGTGATCGCTCAGGACGATCAGCTTTTCCTTGTCGATGCCTTCCGCGCCGCAAAACCGCGCCTGCGCCATCGGCAGGTCGGCGCTGATCGTGATGAAGGCCACGTCCGGAAGCTTCACCGCTTCCTCATTGAAGCGCTTGGTCTGCATGGCGCAGACCGGCGTGTCCAGCGACGGCACCACGCTCAGAATGCGCGTCTTGCCCTTGTAGGCGCTCAGTTGCACTTCGTCCACCAGGTTCTTCGCCAGCTTGGCGTCTGGCGCCGCATCGCCCACCTTCAACTCGGGACCTTCCAAGGGAAGGGGATTGCCGCGCAGCGTCGTCTGTCGTGCCATGAAACTACTCCTAGTCGGTCCCCGTCACCGGCCTCGCCGGAAGGGACGCATTGTCATCATTCGCCAAGAAAAACCGTCAACAGGTGGCATCGTAGAACATGCCCCCGAACCGGTCAACTCCGCTCTAAACACCGAAGGCCACCAAAAATATGCCCGACCCTTGGTGAAGCCGCGGGTTCCGCGCTTCGAACTGACCTGCGATCGGGCTGCGCCGGTTGACTCGGCGCGCGATTTCATGGACACTCGCCCGGCGGCCCGGATCGCCGCAGGAGAGAGGCCTGTCGTGATCGCTCTACCCCCCTCGCGCGGCCTCGCCACTCTCGCCCGGATCCTGTGGGCCCTGGGCCTATGCATGCTTGGCGTTCAATTCGCGCACGGAGATCCTCGCCCTAACGTCGTCGTTATCCTTGCCGACGACATGGGCTACGGCGATCTCGGCGTCTACGGGAATACTCGCATCGCGACGCCCAACATCGATTCGATCGCCGCGCGTGGCGTGCGATTCACCGACGGCTACGTCACCGCCCCGCTCTGCAGCCCGAGCCGGGCCGGGCTCCTGAGCGGCCGATACCAACAACGCTTCGGCCTCGAGTTCAATCCGGGAATGGGTCCGCCCGGCCTCAAACCTGCGGACAGCAAGATCGGAATTCCCACCGACCAGGCGCTCTTTCCGCAACTCATGAAAAACGGCGGATATGCGACCGGCTTGGTCGGGAAATGGCACCTGGGGGGTGACCCGCAGTTCCTGCCTCAAACGCGCGGTTTCGACGAATTCTTCGGTTTTCTCCCGAGTCAAAAACCCTACAGCACCGAGGGCGAAATCATCGAAAGCACCGGCCGTCCAAGACCCAACCGCATGTATCGCGGGAGCCAGCTTATCGACGAACCCGAGTATTTGACCGATGCCTTCGGCCGCGAAGCGGTCGACTTCATCCAGCGTCACCACGAAGCGCCGTTCTTCCTCTACGCTGCGTTCAACGCCACGCACGAGCCCCTCCAAGCCGCTCAGCGCTACCTCGATCGCGTCGCGGGCATCGACGATCCGCGCAAGCGCATCTATGCCGCCATGACGATTGCGTTGGACGACGCCGTCGGCCGGATCCTGCGCACGCTCGAGGAGAAGAGCCTCCTCGAGAACACGCTCGTGGTCTTTCTGAGCGACAACGGCGGGGTCTTTCGCCCCAGCGAGCCCAGCTTCTCCGACAACGGCCTGCTACGCGCGGGCAAACTCTATGTGCACGAAGGCGGCATCCGCATTCCCTTCATGATGCAATGGCCCGGGCACATCGCGGCGGGCACGGTCTATCACGCGCCGGTCAGCTCGATGGACGTCCTCCCGACGGCACTGGCTGCGGCGGGGATCGCGCCGCCTACGGATCGTCCGCTGGACGGCGTGGACCTCGCGCCCTACCTTGGGGGGAAAAAGAAAGGCGCGCCGCACGACTTTCTCGCCTGGCGCCTGGGCCGAAACTATGCACTCCGCCGAGGGG
>VFKU01000518.1 GCA_009885415.1 Rhodothermota bacterium | reverse complement strand
GCGGATGACGAGGCCGTCCGGCAATTCTTCTAGGTCCGCGCCCATCTTTGAGAGTTCCTCGCGCATGACGGCGATGCGATCGGTTTCCTTCGCGCGTGCCTGCGGCACATTCAGCAGCCGCGTCTCGCCGCGCGCGAAACACGCGAGCGCCGCCAGCATCGGCAGCGCATCGGGCGTCGCGTTGATATCGAGATCGCAGCCGACGAGGTCCTTCGCGCGGACGCGAATGACATCCACGTCAATCGCGATTTCCGCGCCCATTTGCCGCAGGTACTCGACGATCGCCTTATCGCCCTGCGTGTCGGTGTAGTCCAGACCGCGGCACTCGACCACGTTGCCCGGCAGCGCACCGGCGGCGAGGAAAAAAGTAGCGGAGGAGAAGTCAGCCGGGATCGCGCGATCGACGGGGCGATAGGTCTGTCCTCCCGCGATGCGAAAATCACTCCAGTCCTCCGACGTCTGAACGCGAATGCCTTGCCGTGCGAGCCAGTCCAAGGTCATGCCGACATAGGGCCGTTCGTTCAAAAGCGGTACGCGAATGTGCGAGTCGCCCTCCGCGAGGGGCAAGGCCATCAGGAGGCTAGTCAGGTACTGGCTCGAGGTCGCTTCGAGGGAAGTCTCGCCGCCGCGCAGCATGCCGCGCACTTCAAAGGGCGCGCAGCCGGTGCCTTTCAGATCGCGCACATGCGCGCCCAAATCGTTGAGGGATTTCATCAAGACCGCGCTGGATCGACGTTGAATCTGCGCGTCGCCCGTCAGCAAAGCCTGGCCCTTCTTGAGCAACGAGCACGCGCCCAGCGCGACATTCATCGTGGTGCCGGAATTCCCCACATCAATCGTTTGCGTGGGGGCGCGAAGATTACCCCCTGTGCCCGTGATGCGCCATTCGTCCGCCGTCTCGCGGACTTGCGCGCCGAGTTGCGTGAAGGCCCCCAACGCCGATCGCGCGTCGGCCGATTCCAACGGACGGCGGATGATGCTCTCGCCGGGGGCGAGGCAGGCGATAGCGACCGCGCGGATCGTGTGCGACTTCGATCCGGGGATCTCGACCGCGCCCCGCAGGGTGGATCGCTCGCATCGCAATTTCATGGGGTCCGCCGAACTCCCGCTTAGCGCCGCGCGCGACGCCACTGGTCGCGTGGCCCGTCCGCCGGACCCGAGCGGGCCGGATCGCGCTACGGAATGCACGCAGTATAGCGGCTCGAGTCCGGCCTTTTACAGTGAGGCGCGGTATGCGTATTCTTGCGGCATGAGCCAGCTTCATCGATTCTTCGTGCCCGACCTCGTCGCGCAGCCCGCTGCAGTGCGTCTGCCCGAAGAGGAGTTGCATCACGCGCTGCATGTCGTCCGGCTTCGCGCGGGCGATCGCGTCGGGCTCTTCGACGGCGCCGGGGGCTATGCCGATGCGAAGGTCGCGGAGGCCGGCAAGCGGGAGTTGCTGATCGAAAAGGGCGCGATGCACCGGGAAATCGAGGTGGTCACGCGACTGACCCTGGCGCAGGCCTGGCCCAACCATGCCCACGCCGCCGAGACAATCGTCCGTCGCGGTACGGAACTCGGGGTGGACGAATTCGTATTTTTTCGCGCTGAGCACTCCGAAAAGACGCCGAGCCTCAGCGAGAAATGGACGCGGATGGCGATCGAAAGTTGCAAGCAATGCGGCCGGAACCGGCTCCCGGTTTTCCACGCCGCGAAGTCCCTCGAAGAAGTCCTCGAAACGCGCCCTGCCCGAATCGTCGCCGCGACGCAGGCCGTCGACGCGCGGCCCGCACGCGAGATCGTCGGCGAGTCCAGTCACGTGACGCTGATCGTCGGCCCCGAAGGCGACTTCACCTCGCACGAACTAGACGCGATCTGGGCGGCCGGCGGCCACGCGCTCTCCCTCGGCCCGCTCACGCTACGCTCCGAAGTCGCCGCGATCGTCGCCATCACCATCATCCAACACCACCTCGGACGTCTCGGCCCGAAGTGACAAGATTGGGATCAACACAGAGACACGGAGAACACAGAGTACCGACGGTTTTATCTTAATCTCTGTGTGCTCCGTGCCTCTGTGTTGCGATCGTCTCTTCCATCGATGTGGCCACCGCTCCATGCAAGATTGCTTGTGCGCGCGCTCCTTCTGTATCTTCATTGTGCAATCTCATGGAGAAAATGGCGGTGAGCGGCGACACGATATTCGACAAAATTCTTCGCGGTGAAATCCCCTCGAAGGAGATATATTCCGACGCGGAGTATTACGCTTTCGCGGACATCCGCCCACAAGCGCCGACGCACGTACTGATTATCCCGCGCAAACCGATCCCGAAAGTGAGCGATGCGACGGACGCGGATCGCATGTTACTCGGCGGCTTGATCCTGCGCGCGAACGAGATCGCGAAGCAGTTGGGCCTGGCCGAGGAGGGTTACCGGCTGGTAATTAACTGCGGCCATCACGGCGGCCAGGAGGTGTATCACCTGCACTTACACCTCCTCGGCGGCCGGCAAATGTCTTGGCCTCCGGGTTGAGCCGATGCGCGCCGTAGACGCCGACACCGGC
>VFKU01000618.1 GCA_009885415.1 Rhodothermota bacterium | reverse complement strand
CTGCAAGGCGCGCAGCATGCCGATGACGCCGAGGAAGAACAGGGTGGGCGTGAGCATCGGCAGCGTGACGTGGCGCGCGACGCGCCAGCCCGAGGCGCCGTCCATCCGCGCGGACTCCTCGAGCTCGCGCGGCACGCTCGCGAGGCCCGCGAGCACGACGACGATCATGAAGCCGCTCGAGCGCCACACCTCGAAGGCGATGATCGAGACGAGCGCGAGGCTCGGGCCCACCTCCGGCGCGAGCGCGCCGCCGCTCAGCAAGTTCAGCACGCCGCGCGGTTCGAGCAGCCAGGTCTGCGCGGGCAGGCCGAGTTGCTCGAAGACGGCATTGATCAATCCCGAGCGCGGCGCATAGAGTTCGCGCCAGACCATCGCGGCGGCGACGACCGACGTAACATAGGGCAGGAAGTACGCCGTCCGCAAGACACCGGCGAATCGCTTCACGCGAAACAGCGCGAGTCCGATCGCCACGCTGAGCACCAGCGTCACCGGCACCGCGCCGATGACATACCACAGCGTCACCTTCACGCTCTTCCAGAAGGCCTCGGTGTGCAGCGCGTCCGCGTAGTGCGCCGCGCCGACGAAGCCCCCGCCGTCCTCCGCGCCGGCAGACACGCTCATGACCACCGCGTAGCCCAGTGGGAAAATCCCGAAGGCGCCCAAGACCGCCACGGCGGGCAGGACGAAAAGCCCGCCCTGCCACTGGCTGCGCCGGGACCGGCCGAGGAGCCTATTCATGCGCGAAGGGCCCTTGGTGAGTGCGCCGCAAGTCTATATTTTACAGAATGTTGCATATTACGAAGCCCCTATCGACCCCTTCGACCAACCCACGCCTAGAACCGCCCAAGACGTAGGGGCGGCTCCCCGTGGCCGCCCGCTCTTCCACGCCGCCTCCGCCTATGTCCCACGGAAGCAGTATCTTACGTGCGAAAAAGGGTTGATAAACCACCTAGCGTGGACTATTATATCGGAACGCATCCGGCTGCGGCGGCGGAAGGCAATCCTCGTGGGTGGCGTGTGCCCGCGGGCAGGCAGCCGGGATGCGCGTCGATCTATCGATGGCAGGAGTTGGCGCATGAATCGGACAGCAGTACGTCTCCGTGCGAGTTGGACCCAGGCGGCGCAGTTCGCGGCGCTCGCGCTCGCGAGCGGGCTCCTCGCCGCCGGTTGCCGCAGCAGCGGCGTCACCGTCGGTTCGGGCATCCGCACCACCGACGAGCACGGCAACACCGCTTTCACCGCCACGCGGATCACCCCCGACGAACGCAATGTGTCCGGGCAGATCAATTTCCCGGGGTTTTTGGATTCCGAACGTGACATCGACTGGTTCGTGTTCCGCGGCATCGCGGGCGTGGGCTATGCGCTTCAGATTCACGGGTTTCCCGCGGATCCGACGGTGCGGCCCGAATATGATCTTAACGGCGACCACGAAGGGGATGACCAGCTAAGCGCGCAGATCGTCGGCATTGATGGAGCAACTCAGTTGGTCAACACCTCTGGAACTGAAGGCGGCGACAGTTACGATATCGCCGCCGCCGGGTTTCGAGACGGCGCAGGTCGCGTGGGAGATGGCCGTTATTTCTGGATCTGCCCGTCCACGAACGACTACTTCATTAGTATCCGGCACCGCCGAAACGGAATTGGCGCGTACCGGTTTCGCCTGGGCACCTCACAAACGACGACCATGGGCTCGCCTGAAAACATAACTTTCCCGGACGATCTGCAGTTCGGCCAGCGGTTCCTAAACATTGTTAATGATAGTGGTGAACTTCGCTACGCCGGTCTTGTCATCGGCGGAATTCTGGCGCCGCAGGTCGAATTCATAGGCAGCCTTGGGGCTACAGACATTCGAGACATTGGCGGGTATATAGATCCAATCACATTTATCGGCGACACAGACCCGCAGACGCCGCACATACACGCGCACTATGGCGCCCCAAATGTGTTCTTCCCCGAGGAATCCATTAACTTAACGGACGGCGATGACCCGCATATGAATATTCTCGATATCGCCTTGCCCGCAACTCGAGATGCGTTGTCGGCGAAGTCGCAATCCTGGGTCACGGATGGAACCTAGACGCTATCGGACGGGACCGAGGCGCGCGTACCCATCACTTGGG
>VFKU01000250.1 GCA_009885415.1 Rhodothermota bacterium | reverse complement strand
GCGGCATCACCCCCGAACAGGCCACCCACCACCCCACCTGGGACATGGGTGCGAAAATCAGCGTCGACTCCGCCACCCTCATGAACAAAGGCCTCGAAGTCATCGAGGCCCAGTGGCTTTTCGGGCTGCCCCTCGACAAGATCCGCGTGGTCATCCACCCGCAGAGCGTTGTTCACGGCCTTGTCGAGTTCTCCGACGGCAACATTCTTGCCCATCTCGGCGTCACCGATATGGTCATGCCCATCCAATTCGCCCTGACCTGGCCGGAACGTGTAAAATCACCCATGGCCCGGCTCGATCTTACGCGCATGAAAGCGTTGACCTTTGCCGAACCCAATTTCAGCGAGTTCCCGTGCCTGGGACTGGCCCTGTCGGCCGCCCAGCGCGGCGGCACCGCCGGTGCGGTGCTGAATGCCGCGAATGAGGTCGCCGTGGCGGCGTTTCGCGCGAAACAATTACCGTTCCTGGGCATTGCCGACGTGGTCGGCCGCGTATTGGAAGGCAGCTTGAATCGTCCGGACGATTCACTCGACACCGTCCTCGAAGCGGACGCCGAAGCCCGGCGCGCCGCCGAAGCAATCATCGAAAAAGAAAAGGTAGCCTTCTGAACATGGGCATTGGACCGATCGAAATTGCTGTCTTCTTCCTCGTGCTCGGCGTGCTCGTCTTTGTGCACGAGATGGGCCACTTCCTCGCCGCCAAGGCCTGCGGTATTTATGTCGACCGCTTCAGCCTCGGCATGCCCCCGCGCATCTTCGGCTTCCGCTACGGCGAGACGGACTACTGCCTCGGCCTGCTCCCCATCGGCGGCTACGTCAAGATGGCCGGCCAGGAAGATCAGCCGCTCTCCGAGGAAGAGCGCGACAAGACCTACGGCCACGTACCGCCCGATCGCTGGTACAACAATAAACCCGTCTGGCAACGCGCGATCGTCCTCGTTGCCGGCCCCTTTATGAACCTCGTGCTTGCCATCGTTATTTACGCCTTCATGGCCGGCTTCGGCCGCGAAGTCTCGCAAGTGGAAATGGAGACGCGCGTCGGCGACGTCGAGGCCGGCTCCCCGGCCAGCGAAGCGCCCCTCTTCCTCGCCCAGCCCGGCGCCGCTCCCGATCTCTCCGGCACGCCCGCCGCCACCGGCTGGCACACCGGCGATCGCATCCTCAGCATCGACGCCAAGCCGATGAAAATGTTCGAAGACATCATGGTCGCCGCGATCCTCAGCGGCGGCCGCCAGACCCTCGTCGAAATCGAGCGTCCCCTGCCCGAGGGAGGCACTGCGCGTTACGTCTCTCCCGTCACCGCAAAAACTTTCGGCGAAGAAAAAGAAACGCGCCGCTTCGGCATCGCGCCCTACACCGTCGCCTTCGTGCGCAACGTCTTCCCGGAATCGCCCGCCCTCAAAGGCGGGATGTTGCCCGGCGACATTATTGTCACCGCCAACGGCCAGCCCGTCGATCAGCTCACCTTCACCACTATGGTCCGCAAGCTCGAGCCCGGCGCACCGCTCGCTCTCACGGTCGAGCGCAATTCGCAGATCGTCGCGCTCACCGTCGAGACCCGCCGCGAGGGCAGTTTCGAGGATCTGTTCTTTACTCCCGGGTTGAATTCGGCCTCCGCGCTGCCCGACGGCGAAGCGCTTGAAGTCTACGAGGAAGACCGTAAAATTCTCGATCCGCTTGGACTGCAAACCGGCGATCGCATCCTGACGGCGGCCGGCTCGACACAAATCGGCGCGACCCTGCGACGCATGGCCGCCGAGGATCCGGCCCAGCCCGTCGAAGTGACCGTCGAGCGCCCCGGCGGGATGCTCTCCGCCACCACAACCTGGACCACGAAGCTCAGCGCCGGGGAAGTCTTGCGCGCGGTGACCGCCGTCGATTCGGATGCGGCGCCGAAGATCGCGATGATCTCGCCCGAACTCGCAGAGAAAACCGGCCTGCAACGGAAAGACCAGATCGTAGAGATCGCCGGCGAGCCGGCGACCGTCGCTGGGATGCGCAAACTCGAACAGACCCGCATAGGAGAGACCGTGCCCGTCGTCGTCGAACGCCCGGCGATCCTCTTCGGTCTGGTGCAGAAGAAAAAAGTCCTCCGCACTGAACTCACGATCCGCCCCATCCAGCAGATCGGCGTCGGCTTCGGGATGAAGACCGTCCTGCGCCGCGAGACACCGGCCAACGTGGTCCCGTATGCCTTCAAGGAGACCTTGCGCCAGTCCACCCGCATCGTAGCCATCCTCCAGGAGCTTTTCACCGGCGGCCTCAGCCCCAAGCAGCTCGGCGGCCCGGTCATGATCGGCGACATTGTCACTACCGCCTACCAGATCGGCTTCTCCTACCTGCTCGACATCACCGCGATGATCAGCGTCAACCTCGCCATCTTCAACTTGCTACCCCTACCCGTCCTCGACGGCGGCCAACTCATGTTCCTCGGCATCGAAGCGATCCGCCGCCGCCCCGTCAGCACGCGCGTCACCGAACTCGTCCAGCAAGTGGGCTTCGTCATGATCATCGGCCTGCTGCTCTTCGTGACCTTCAACGACGTATCCCGCATCGTCCAGCGTTTCCTACCCTAAGCGTGGCGGCCTGGGCGGCCCGCCCATGTTCGGGCGTTGTTCCAAGGCCGCCCGCTGACGTACCATACCGCCCCATCCAACCGGGGACTTCGAGCACGCATGGGCAGCATTACGTCCAAATTCGGCGGCACCTCGCTCGCCAGCGCCGCCATGATCCGGCAGGCCGTCGCCATCATCAACCGCGACCCGCGCCGCCGCTTCATCGTGCCCTCCGCGCCGGGCAAGCGCACGCCGGACGACAAGAAAATCACCGACCTCCTCCTCACCTGGCACGCCGCGCTCAAGAATGACCTCGATCCCGGCCAGCCAATCGCGATCATCACCCAGCGTTTCTCTGAACTCGCGGGGGAACTCGGCGTCGCGATCGACATCGAAAAAGAAATTGCGGAGATCGGAAGCGAAGCGAAAAAATACGACACGCCCGACTACCTCGCCTCGCGCGGCGAATATCTCAACGCACGCATCCTCGCGCCGCTCCTCGGTGCGAAGTTTGTCGATCCTGCCGGGCTCATCCTCTTCGACTACGAAGGTCGCCTCGACGAAAACACTTACGAGATTCTCGGCGACGCGCTCAAGGGCGAGGGCCGCTTCGTGGTCCCCGGCTTCTACGGCTCCGATCCCGAAGGCCACATCCGCACCTTCAGCCGCGGCGGCAGCGACGTGACCGGATCCGTCGTCTCGCGCGCGTCGGGCTCCGAACTCTACGAAAACTGGACCGACGTGAGCGGCATCCGCATGACCGATCCGCGCATCGTCCCCAATGCGCGCCGGATCGACGAGATCACCTACGGCGAGCTGCGCGAGCTGGCCTATATGGGCGCCTCGGTCATCCACGACGAAGCCATCTTCCCCGTGCAACGCGCCGGCATCCCGATGAACATCCGCAACACCATGCAGCCCGACGACCCCGGCACGATGATCCTTCCCGAGCGCCTGCCGAAGCAACCGGTCATTGGCATCGCGGCGAAGAAGGGCTTCACAATGATCAACATCGAAAAGACCATGATGAACCGCGAAGTGGGACTCGCGCGCCGCGCGCTCAGCATTCTCGAGGAGCACCGCGTCAGCTTCGAGCACATGCCCACGAGCATCGACTCGATCTCGCTGATCATCCGCGACGACGAACTCAAGCAGCACGGCCTCTCCATCGTCACCGCGATTGATCGCGTCTGCGAACCCGATCGCGTCTGGCTCACGCCGGGCATCTCGCTCATCGCCACTGTCGGCGAGGGCATGAGCCACCACATTGGCGTGGCCGCGCGCCTCACTGCCGCCCTTGCGGAGGCGCGCGTGAACCTACGCGTGCTCGATCAGGGCGCCTCGGAAACGAACATCATCATCGGCGTCAACGAGGACGACATGGAAACTGCCGTGCAAGCCATTTACTCCGCCTTCGAGAACTGGAAATGACCGGCGCAACGAATCCCGGCACGGGCCGCCGCACGAAGATCGTCTGTACCATCGGCCCCAGCTCGGACACGATCGAGACGGTCCGCGGGCTTGTCGCGGCGGGTATGAACGTCGCCCGGCTCAACGCCTCGCACGGCACGCACGCCGACCACCGTCGGCGCTGCGAAATCGTCCGCGCGGCGGCCGCCGAAGCCGGCGTCACCATGGCCATCCTCGTCGACCTGCAAGGCCCGAAAATCCGCACCGGCCCCCTTGAAGACCATCTTCCCGTGCGCCTCGCCGAGCGCGCGCCCTTCATCATCACCACGCGCAAGGTTCCCGGCGATCCGCACTGCGTCTCGACGACCTACGAGAACTTCCCGCGCGACGTCAAGCCCGGCGCCGTCATTTTCGTTGCCGACGGTCTGCTCGAACTCAAAGTCGTCCGCGTCGAAAATCAGGACGTCTACTGCACGGTAGTCCACGGCGGCATGCTCGGCGAGCACAAAGGCATCAATCTCCCCCGGGTCAACGTGAGCGCGCCCGCCCTCTCTCCCAAGGACGAAGCAGACCTCAAGTTCGCCGTCGAGCTCGGCGCGGACTTCATCGCCCTCTCCTTCGTGCGCAAGCCGGAGGAGGTCGTCGATCTCAAGCGTCGCATCGCCGCGCTGGGCGGTTTCCAGGCCGTGGTCGCGAAGATCGAAAAGCCCGAAGCCATCGACTGTTTCGACAAAATCCTCGAAGTGAGCGACGCGATCATGCTGGCCCGCGGCGATCTCGGCGTCGAACTCCCCCTCGATGAACTCCCCCAGCTTCAAAAACGCATCATCGGCCTCTGCAACGACGCCGGCGTCCCGGTCATCACCGCCACG
>VFKU01000798.1 GCA_009885415.1 Rhodothermota bacterium | reverse complement strand
TTGGCTCGCCCGAGACGGCGGCGACCGTCCAGCCGGCGAGCTTTACGCCGGGCGAGTCTCGCTAAGCGCGTGCGGCGGCGCGGCGCTCGCGGGCGAGGAGCTCGAGGCCCTGGCTGGTGACGCTGTGCTCGGAGAGGGCCCACTTCATGATTTTACGATCTTCGGTGTCGAGCCCGCAGGCGCGCAGTTCGCGCTGGGTGATCTCCAGGGCCTGCTCGGCGCAATAGGTCAGGAGCCGCGGACCTTCGAGCGTGGTCGCGGCCGCGCGATTCACGGCCTCGTCGAATTCATCCACCATGCGCAGCAATTGTTCGCCGCCTTCCTGCACGGCGTCGCAGGGGCCGAAGTGCGTGACGTAAACGCGGCCGACTTGGGTCGCCATGATCCGGCGGATAACGACCCGGGCGGCCTCGGGTTCGAACTGCGGCGGCGAGCAGACGTAATTTAAGTAGGGCCGCGTCCCGCGTTGCAGCGGCGGGTAGCACAGACCGAAGGCGTCGCCGGTGAACATCGCGTTGGCCTTGCGATCGAGGACGGAGACATGGTGCTTGGCGTGGCCGGGGGTATCGAGGAATTCGAGCGAACGTCCGCCGAGCGCGACGGACTCGCCGTCGGCCACGCTGCGCACGCGTGCAGCCGCGATGGGCTCGATCTCACCGTAGAGTTTCGCGAATTGTTCAGCACCGTAGACGGGCGTCGCACTGGCGACGAGTTTCGAGGGATCGATCAGGTGGCGCTCCGAGCGCGGGTGGCAAAGCACGGTGGCCCCGGGGCATTCGCGCGCCAGGGCTGCGGCGCCACCGCAGTGATCGAGATGGACGTGGGTCACGATGATGAACTTGACGTGATCGGGGCCGAGCCCGGCGGCTTCGAGCGCCTGCATCAGATAGGGGACGGAGAAGCGGGTCCCGGCGTCGATAAAGGCGGCTTCGTCGCCGTCGGCCACGAGATAGGCCGCCGCGCGGCCGGGGTACATATAGTGCGTGTCGATGGTGCTGACGCCGCCGGGACGCTGGGAAGACATGGGGGGAGTGACATCCGAAAAAGGGGCCATTGTGCCGCCACGCCACAATAGCTAAACCCCCGCCGAAAAATCACTTGAGCCGGGCCCCTTTCATTTGCTATGCTCCGCGCTCGCTTTGCGTGTCGAACCCGAGTCCCCCGCCCCGGCGGGGTCGCCGTATGTCTCACTGGAGACGCGCGCGGGTTCTGTTTCACGCGATCTGCTGGAGGTCAGTGTCCTTGAGAACGTATGAGTCGATGTTCATTGTGCAGCCCAACGCGACCGACGACGAAGTGCAATCCGTCGTGCAGGCCGTCGAGGCGATCATTACCGGCGACGGCGGCGCGATCACCACGCGCGAAATCATGGGCAAGCGCCGCCTGGCCTACGTGGTCAAAAAATTTGCCGAGGGCGTTTTCGTCCTGCTCCGGTATCAGTGCCCGCCCTCGCTCATCAAGAAGCTCGAAAGCCATTTCAAGCTGAACGACAACATCATCCGCTATCTGATCGTATACTTCGACGCGAAAACATTGCGTCTCGAAGAAGAACAGAAGAAGCGCACCGCGCTCGCGATTGCGCGCGCCGGGGCCGAAGGCCGCCGCCGCGATGACGACGGCGACGAAGAGGATCGTCCGCAGCGGCGTGGACCGCGCCGTCGCCGTGACCAAGACGACGACGACGACTCCGCCGACTAACTAGACGGGAGAGCAAGCCATGGCCGACCTACGCATGCCCGATCTGAACAAGGTGATGATCGCAGGGAACCTGACCCGCGATCCTGAGGCCCGCGTGCTGCCGTCGGGTACGGCCTTGTGCAAGCTGGGCCTGGCCGCCAATCGCCGGTATCGCGACAAGGGCGGCGAGCAAAAGGAAGAGACGCTGTTTATCAACGCGACGTGTTGGGGCAAGACGGCCGAGTACGTGCGCGATCATTTTAAGAAGGGCCGGCCCGTGATGATCGAGGGCCGGCTAAAGATGAACGAGTGGGACGACAAGGCGACGGGCCAGAAACGCAGCACGATCGAGATTTCGGCCGAGCGCGTGATGGCGCTGGACTGGGAAGATCGCGCTGGCGGTTCCGGCGGCGGTGGCAGCAGCGGCGCTTCGCGCGGCGGCAGCCGCAGTTCGTCGGCGCCGTCGGACGAGCCGCTTCCCGAGGACGACATTCCGTTTTGAAGTAACGTGACATCGCGTCCGCGAGGGCGCTCGAAGTTAACCGGGTCATTCGCGTTCAACGCGGCAGGGAGCAGGAAGTCTTATGAAGAGGTCGACACGGCTGAAGGCGGCCGCCAAGAAAAAGAAGAAGAAAAAGAAGGTCGCGTCGCACAAGGTCTCGCGGCTGACGGCCGACCGCGTGGTCTTTATCGACTACAAGGACCTCGGTACGCTCAAACATTATGTGACCGAACGCGGCAAGATCATCCCGCGCCGGATCACCGGCAACAACGCCAAACACCAGCGCATGATCACCGAAGCCATCAAGCGCGCGCGGCACATCGCGCTGTTGCCGTTTACGGCGAACTGAGCGCGCACCGCTAGGAGCACCATCCAATGAAGATCATTCTGTGTGAAGACGTGGACCACGTCGGCGAAATGGGCCAGACCGTCAAGGTCTCCGACGGCTACGCCCGCAATTTTCTGCTTCCGCGGCGTCTGGCCGTGTCGTCGGATTCGGCGAGCGCGCACCAGATCGAGCATGAGATGCGGATCATCCGCAAGCGTGAAGAGAAGCGGCGCAAGGAACTCAGCGAAGTGGCCAAGGGCCTGAGCGGGTTGCGCGTCGAGTTCAAGGCCAAGGCGGGCGAAGGCGGCAAGCTTTTCGGCTCGGTGACGACGCTGCACATCGCGCAGAAGCTCGAAGAGATGGGCCACCCGATCAACCGCAAGAAACTCATTCTCGCCGAGCCGATCAAGACGCTCGGCGATCACGCGGTCATCGTGCGCCTCAAGACCGGCATCGAAACGACGATCAACGTCGTCATTCAGGCCGACGAAGTCGCGGCCGCGCCGGTCGAGCACGAGAACGAAGGCGACACGATGGCGACCAGCGAAGGCCAGTTCGGCGCGCCGGAAACCGCCGGCAAAGTCGCCGCATCGGCCCCCGCGCCGGGCGAACTCGAGCGGCCCAACTAAAACTCCCGCGTGTGGAGAAGTTGGGGAGCGAATGTGAAACGGGTGGCAATCGCGCCTTGTAGCTGATGTGGAATTGTGGATACGCCTCTCGCCCCGCGCGAGAGGCGTTCTGTTTTGGACGGCCTGCAAGAAAAAGTAGTTGACTCCGGCCTCCCTGATCGCTACTTTCTGTGATCGCGCGGACGGCAGGTGTCCCGCGCGGGGGCAAGCAGAGCAAGTTCTTTGTGCCGCGCATCGTTGTTGATCGCGCGCATTTGGGGGACGGGGAATCGTGGCGACCAAACGCAAAGTGGACGCGGAGTTTGATCGCGTCCCGCCGTACAGCGAAGACGCGGAGCGCGCGGTGCTCGGTGCGATGCTGCTTAACCCGGACACCGTCGGCAACGCGATCGAAATCCTGCACGGCGCGCCGCTGGATATTTTTTACTTCCCCGCGCACGCGCACATTTACGAAGCGATGTTGCACCTCTACCGCGAGGGCCGGCCGATCGACGTGCTGGTGCTCAAGGAGCGCTTGCTTGCCGCGGGACGCCTCGAAGACATCGGCGGCCTGACCTATCTCGCCGACCTCAGCAGCGTCGTGCCCACCTCGGCAAACATCGACCACTACGCGCGCATCGTGCGCGACAAGTCCGTGCTGCGCCGCCTGATTTCATCCTGCACGCACATCGTCGCGCAGGCCTTCGACGGTCCGGAGGACGTGGCCTCGCTGCTCGATCGCGCGGAGGGATCGCTCTTCCAGATAGGTGAGCAGCGGCAAGTCAATCCGATCGAGCCGATCGCCGCCTTGCTCAAGGAAAGCATGGATCGCATCGAGGCGAACATCCGCTCGCACTCGCCCGTGACCGGCCTGGCCACCGGCCTTGACAAACTCGACGAATTGACCGCGGGTTTCCAGCCCTCGGACATGATCGTGCTCGCCGCGCGGCCTTCGGTCGGGAAGACGGCCTTTGCGCTCAATGTCGCCCGGCACGCGGCGGTGGACAACGGCAAGGGCGTGCTCATTTTCAGCCTGGAAATGTCCAAGTCCCAGCTCGTGCAGCGCCTGCTGTGCATGGAGGGCAAGGTCAACTCGCAGCGCCTGCGGTCGGGTTTCCTCGCGTCCGACGAGTTCCCCAAGATCCAGGCCGCCGCGGGCCGGCTCGACGTGGCGCCGATTCACATCGACGACACGCCGGGCATCACCGTGATGGAGTTGCGCGCCAAGGCCCGCCGCCACGCCGCACGACACGAATGCGGCCTGATCATCGTGGACTACTTGCAGCTCATGAGCGGCACGGGACGCTCCGAGAGCCGCCAGGTGGAGATTTCGGAAATTTCGCGGGCGCTCAAGGGTATCGCGCGTGAACTGAAGTTGCCGGTGTTGGCGCTCTCGCAGCTCAGCCGCGAGGCCGACAAGGACGA
This sequence comes from Rhodothermota bacterium, assembly GCA_009885415.1. Lineage (GTDB taxonomy): Bacteria > Hydrogenedentota > Hydrogenedentia > Hydrogenedentales > VFKU01. The sequence goes on along the minus strand of VFKU01000798.1, from coordinate 1,194 downwards.
CGTTGGCCGGCCCAAGCTCTCGCACCTGCGCGAATCGGGCGCCATCGAGCAGGATGCCGACGTGGTGCTCATGCTCTACCGGCCGAAGACCGAGATCGCGCCGGGCATGGACGCGCTGCAAGTGAACCTTGACCTGGCCAAGCAGCGAAACGGCCCGACAGGCGAAGTGAGTCTTATTTTCAATAAGAACCTCCAGCATTTCGGAATCCTTGCGCAGCCCGGTACCGGTCGAGCGAACCCGCCCGAACCGGACTATCCCGGTGGCTACGCGCCGGACCTGGGCGACGAAGAGACGCCCTTTTGAATACGCATAGCCATCAGGCTTGAAAGGGTGCGCGGCCTGCCGTAGCATGATCGGCGGGCTGCACCCCATTTACGCGCCCTGGGCGCGCGCAGGAGAACACACATGTTTCGCGGTTCCATCGTCGCTGTCGTTACTCCCTTCAAGGAAGACTTCAGCGTGGATTTCGACGCCTACGGGCGGCTCATCGACATGCACCTCGAGCGCGGCACGCACGGCATCGTCCCTTGCGGCTGCACGGGCGAGGCGGCCACGCTCTCGCACGACGAGCAAAAACAGATCATCCGCTACTGCATCGAGCGCGTCGCGGGGCGCATCCCGGTCATCGCCGGCACGGGCTCGAACAATACGCGCGAGGCGATCGAACTCACGCGCTACGCCAAGGAAGCCGGCGCCGACGGCGCGCTGATGATTACGCCCTACTACAACAAGCCGACCAAAGAGGGCCAGATCGCGCATTACCGCGCGGTGGCCGAGAAGGTCGACATTCCGATCATGCTCTACAACGTCCCCAGCCGCACCGGCACGAACATCGAGCCGCAAACGGTCGCCGAACTCTCGAAGATTCCGAATATCGTCTCGATCAAGGAGGCCGCGGGCAGCCTCGATCAGGTCTCGCAAATCCGCGCTGCGTGCAACATCAATATTCTTTCCGGCGACGACTCGCTCACCCTGCCGATGATGTCCGTCGGCGCTGCGGGCGTCGTCTCCGTCGCGGCCAACGTCGCGCCGGACCGAGTGGCGGCGCTTTGCGAAGAGTGGGAAAACGGCAACCTCGCGGCGGCGCAGGCGATTCACTACGAGCTCATGCCGCTCTTCAAGGCGCTCTTCGTGCAGACCAATCCGCTCCCGGTCAAGGCCGTGCTCGCGCACATGGGCCTGATCAAGAACGT
>VFKU01000173.1 GCA_009885415.1 Rhodothermota bacterium | reverse complement strand
GAATGCCGAGAGGAGGAGCGGCGCGACCAGGCCGGTGAGGGTGCGCAGGGAGGGGCGCAGGCGCGCGTGGAGGTCCCAGAAGCCGCCGCGCTGCACGGCGATGAGTCCGGCGAGGCCGAGCGCGCCGGAGAACCAGTTGATGATCATATCTTCGAGGGTGCCGGAGCGGCCGGGGATAAGGTAACCCTGGATGAGTTCGTCGGTGAGTCCGACGAGAAATACGGCGAGGGCGGCGCCGAGATGTGCGCTGCGTTCGGAGCGGTCGAGGCGCAGCGCACGGTAGTAGACGAGGGCGACGAGGCCGTATTGGAGAAGATGAACGCGCTCGACGGGGAAGTCGGCGTGGAGGGTGAGGACGTAGGTGAAGCCGGCGGCGACGGCGAGCAGCCAGAGGTAGGAGAACCAGGTGGGCAGGCGGCGCCGGAGCAGGAGGACGACGAGCATTGTGAGGCCGAGGAGAGGGACGGCGCGATTGACGAAATCGCCGCCGGCCTCGGTGCCGAGCGCGCGCGTGAGCGTACGCCACATCGGGTTTACGAACCACGCGAGGGTATAGAGGAGGACGGTGTAGATGGCCGCGACGGACCAGCGGAAGATACGCGCACGTCGGAGGGCGGGATGCGGAGATGTGGTTTCGCCGGTCATGGAGTAGCGTATGCTAACAGAGGGCTTGAAACGCTGGCAATGGGCGAGTGTGTGAAGCGCGAGGGGACGGTGCGATGCTGAGAGGATTTGCTCTGTACGGTGATGAGTCGACGAGTGCTCTGTCGTCGTTGCAGGACGTGGCGGCGGCGTGGGCGCGGGAGGGTGCGCGGCTGTGGGTCGATGTCGAGGAGCCGACGGCGGAGGTCCTCGCCGGTCTGGGGGACTTGTTTGGGTTGGACGCGGAGGCGCGCGAGGACTGCCTCGAGGGCGCGCAGCGGCCGCGCATCGACGAGTTCGAGGAGTACATGTTCATGGTGTTGTATGGGGCGTTGGGCACCGAGCCTTTCCATGAATTCTTGCCGCGCAAACTGTCGGTGTTTTTTTGTGACCGCTTCTTGATCACGGTGCACCGCGAGGCGCACCGATCGATTGAGGCGCAGTTGAAGCGGTGCGGCAAGCACACGCAGTCGACGCTGCGGCAGGGGCTGGACCATTTGCTGCACAACATTATGGAAACGATGGTGGGTAACTACGGGTTGGTCGCGGAGGAGTACGCGAAGCGGCTGGACGCTTTGGAGGAACGCTCGCTGAAGGACGACGGGGACGCGTCGATGCTGGAGGAACTGATCGCGCTGCGGCGGGAACTCTTGGATCTGCGGCGGATGGCGTCGTCGCAACGCGATTTGTTGTTGCCGATTGCGGAGGGGGAGATGGACTACGTGTCGGAGGATCTCGATGTTCACTTTTCGCACGTCCGCGATCACCTGACGACGACGCTCGAAATCATCGACACGCACCGCGAAATTCTGCACGGCATCCGGGAGAATTATCACCTGACCTTGTCGAACAAGCTGAACGAAATCATGAAGGTGTTGACGATATTTTCGTCGTTTTTCCTCCCCTTAACCTTCATCGCGGGGATTTACGGGATGAACATGCCCTTGTGGCCGGCGCCGGAGGGCCGGGGGACGTTTTGGCTGGTTCTTCTGTTTATGGGCGCATGTGGCGCGGCGATGTTGGTGTATTTCCGGCGCAAGAAATGGTTCTGAGGGGCAGACGCGCCGGATATCAGACGGTCTTGGTGACGCGAGACTTCGAAGAAGGGGCCGTTCGCTGCGATCTATTGGCATTCAGGGTTCTTTGGGATTAGCGTCATGGCGGGCGGGGCGCTGCGGATGTGGATGTCTTGTTGTTTGAAGGCGATCTCGATCTTGGCTTCGCGGAACGCGTCGTTGATGGCGTGGTGGATTTCGTCCCGGCAGGGCGGGAGGCTTTCCGGGTTTGCGACGAAAAGATTTAGTTCGAAATTGAGGGTGCTGTCTCCGAAGGCGGTGAAGATGACTTTGGGCGGCGGGTCTTTTAGCACGCGCGGGTTCGCGGTGGCCACGCGCATGAGGATGTCGCGCACGAGGCGGGTGTCGCTGTCGTAGGCGACGCCGACGGCGATCGTGGTGCGGACGGTGGAGTCCGAGAGGCTCCAGTTGACCACTTTTCCTGTGACGAATTCCTTATTGGGGACGATGAGTTCCTTGTTTTCGCCGTCCATGATGGTGGTGGCGCGGATTTGGATGCGCGTGACGGTGCCGCTGATGTCGCCGACGGTGACGGTGTCGCCTACACGGACGGGCTGTTCGAAGAGGATGATCAGGCCGGACATGAAATTGGCGAAGATCTCTTGGAGCCCGAAGCCGATGCCGAGTCCGAGGCCGGCGACGAGCCATTGCATCTTGGCCCATTGAATGCCCAGCACGCCAAGGGCAAGGGCCGTGCCGACAAGGACGAAGACATAGCCGAGCACCGCTTTGATGGCGTAGCGCTCGCCGGGCGCTAGAGAGAGCCGCTGGAGGAGCGCAATTTCGAGGAGGCCGGGGAGATTTCGTGCGGCGCTGACGGTGAGCAGGATGACGACGGCCGCGAGGAGCACGTCGGCCACGGTGAGCGCTTCGATGTTCCGGGCGATCGATGTCCCGGACGAGATGAAGTCTCCGGAGGCGTCGGGCGCAGCGGCGGCACCGGTTGAGGCGGCTACCGGGTCGCCCGCCCCCGGGGACGCATCCGAGGCTTTGTCCGCGGCGCGCGCGGCGAGTTGGTCCGTAACTTCGCCAAGCTTGGCCGCTTTTGTGATGGGGGCAGCGGCTTGTCCGATGGTGATCTCGTCCAGAACTCGCAGCGCAGGAACGAAATCGACCCAGATGAACCAAAGACCGACCGAAAGCGCGAGAATGGCGACGCTCCGCGTCAGTCGTTTGGTCTGAACGTCAATTTCGGCGAGGTTGATTTCCGTCGCCGGGGGTTCCTGTGCCGAGACGGGCACCCTAGTGTCGGCCGCTTTGCGCAAGGCCTCGGCGCGTTCGGCGCTTTTCTTTCTCGCTTGCTCGTTCGCGATCCGGCGTCGCTCCAGCAGAAGGGCGCGCATCGCCAGCCCGACACCGAGGCTGACGGCGAAAATGAAAATGAGTGTCGCGTGGATGCGGATGGCAAGGCGCAACGAGGTGTCGAAGTAGCCGAGGCCGGCGGCAATCGCCAGCG
>VFKU01000102.1 GCA_009885415.1 Rhodothermota bacterium | reverse complement strand
TCCGACCGGGGTTGGACCGTCGGACATTGAGTCGGTAAACGAGATCGGCGGCACCGAAGAGCGCAACTGGGAGCGCTGGTTCGTCCCGCTCTCCGGCGAGGCGGTCGACACGCGCATCGAGCCCTTCTTCTGGCATGACAGCGGCCCACCGTTCAACGGACAAGTGGACGCGGGCGAGCCCGCCTTCGGCGATGCAGAGGTCATCCCGCTGCCGGGTCCGCAGACCTTCAGCCCGCTGTTGACCCCTCCTCTTCTCCTTCAGCGCGTTTCGGCCCAGTTCCGCGTTACCATGTTGACGACGCAGGCGAACGCGAGTGTCGCGAGTGTCCAGTGGGACATGTTGGAACAAGGGGTTCCCGTGCTTCCTAATCCGTCTGTACCTACAATCCCGGACGGGTACTTCGACAGCGAGGTTTTTTCTTCGGACACGATTTTGGTGACGGCGCCTACATCGGGCGATCCGGCGCTGTACCTTGGCGCGGCCTCGCGCCAGCCGACGTACTATACCTTCCGCGCGCGGACGTTTATCGATGTGGATGGAGACGGATTGCTCGACCAAGGCGAAATCTACGACACCTCCCCGGCGACAGTGCAGTTTGTGGTGGTGGACAACGTCGCCCACTTCATCCAAAACCGGAAATCGGAAGACACCCAACCCATACAGGAGATGGACCGGCCGTAGTCTGGGTAGGTTTGCGGCGGCCCGCGCCGCTCGTGTTTAATGGCCCATCGATAGGGCGGATCCGCCGCGAGAGGTGCTTGCCATGCGCACTGCGCGCTCGAGACTGAGCACAGCGACCGGAGCACTTTTCGCCGTGCTTTGTTTAGCGGCCCTCGGCGGATGCAAGCAAGAGGCTCCCACGAGCGCGGCCGTGCTCATCATCGAATCGACACCCGCCGCCGGTGCGGAGGTGTCCATCGGCAGCGACTATTACGGAAAAACCCCCGTGACCATTCGCGGCCTTCCCGCGGGCCAGTATTACGCCATCCTCGAAATGTATGGATACAAGCGCAAGAGCGAGACCCTCAGCCTGCCGGCCGAAGGCGAGGTGCGGCTGTCGATCGAGATGCGCCCGATTGTCGGGCTGCTGACGATCGAGTCCGAGCCCGCCGGCGCGCGGGTCTACCTCGCCAACGGCGACCTGATCGGCACGACCCCCCTCATCAACGCCCCCGTGCCGACGGGCCTCATCGAATACGAGCTGCTCGCGGACAGTTTCGTGCCTCTTCGTGACACGATCGAAGTGAAAGAGGACTACAAATACAGCCGACGCCACCTGATGGTGCCGCTCAAGGGCTCCCTGCGGGTCTTCAGCCGGCCGACGGGCTCGCGCATTTACATCAACGACGTCGCCCAGGATAACCTGACCCCGGCCAGCTTCGAGCTTGCGCCCGGCCCCTACACGATCGGCGCCTACCACGACGGCTACCTCATGGGCGAACAATCCATCGTGGTTGAGCCGCAGGGCGAGCACGCGGTAGACCTGACCCTCGAGGAAGGGTTTATGCCGCCGGGCATGGTCCTGGTGCCCGCGGGCGAATTCATCATGGGGGTCGATGGCGGCGCGCCGGACGAAGCACCGCGCCGAAACGTGCAGGTCGAGGACTTTTACATCGACAAGTTCGAGGTGACGAACAAGGAATTTGCGAAGGTGTTTCCAAATCACCATTACGAGGAACGCAAGGCCGATCATCCTGCGACCGGCGTGACCTGGTCACAGGCGGCGGCCTACGCTCAAGCGGTGGACAAGCGGTTGCCCACCGAGGACGAATGGGAGAAGGCCGCGCGCGGCATCGACGGGCGCGAGTACCCCTGGGGCAATACCTTCGATCCGGAGCTGTGCAACAGTCTCAAGCCGCCCCCGGAAGTGAGCGACACGACGCGCGTGGGCCGCATGCGCGCGGGCGCCTCGCCCTTCGGTGTGCTCGACATGGCGGGAAACGCCTACGAGTGGACCTCGACGTGGTATCAGCCGTATCCGGGAAATACGGACGTCAAAAACGAGTACGGCCAAGTCTACCGCGTGTTGCGCGGCGGATCCTACCTGACCGATCGCTTCGTCGTGCGGGCCGCGCGCCGGCACTACGACAAGATCGACAGCAGGAAGGAGGACTATGGCTTTCGCTGCGCGATGGATGCGACCCTCGGCCCGAAGAACGGCGCGGCGGCGGCAAAAAAGAAATAGGTCATCGAAGGTTGACCGGGCGGGCCGCCGAAGCGAGTTGAAAACGGGAAACTATTGCCAAACAAATCGCGTGTCTTGACAAGCGCGGTGTGGTGTACTAGACTAATTTGCAAGGATTTACGTCGTTGTAACGCATGACGGGTGCGTCAATTTACTCACTTTGCATAGATCGTTTTTTTGCGCTGTTTTTTCTCGATCTTTGTTTACTAGAATGCACGCGAGACAACGGCCCCATGCGGATGGGTGCGGAGGCGCTGAGTCATGGCACGACTTAGACGAGCTCGCCGAACCAAGCGTCTGATTCTCGACATCGGCACCAGCGCGGTGCGGCTGGCGGAACTCTCTCCGACAAAAGAAGGCTACCAACTTTCCCGGTATTACCAGCGCGAGTTCAACATCGATCCCGCGATGGAAGAAGAGGACAAGGCCGAGCGACGCAAGGACGTCTTGCAGCAGTTGCTCAAGGAGTCCAAGGTGCGCAATCGCCGCACCGTGGCGGCCGTGCCGGGCCAATCCGTGTTCACGCGCAACCGTCCCCTGCCCCCCGTGCCGGAATACAAAGTCACCCAGATCGTCCGCTACGAAATCCAGCAGCAGATTCCCTTCTCGCTCGACCAGATCGCGCTGGACTACCAGGTGCTCGGGCGCACCGACGCCGGCGGCTACGACGTGATGATGGCGGCGATCAAAGTGGACGTCGTTGAGAAGCAGCTCGAAATTCTGCGCAAGGTCAAGCGCTCGATCGACATCGTGGACGTGGCGCCGATCGCCGCGTACAACTGGCTCAAGCACACCGGCGAATTCGGCGACGACGGGCAGTGCGTCGCGCTGGTCGACCTGGGCGCGACAACGACAGACATCGTCATCCAGAAGGACAACCAGTTCCGCTTTACCCGCAGCCTGCACGTCGGCGGAAACGACGTTACCTCCGCGATCGCGTCAACCTTCAACAAGAGCTTCGAGGAAGCCGAGAAACTCAAGCGCGAGAAGGGCTTCGCGCCCACCGGCGATCCCAAGCGCGATGGCAGCGGCGGCGAAGTGATTGGGAAAGTATTAGGGCGGCTGGTCGGCGAGATCAACCGCTCCTTTGCGTATTTCCGCTCCCAACCCGGCGGCGGACCGGTGCAGCGCGTGATCGTCACCGGGGGCGGGGCCTGTCTGCGCAACATCATCCCGTACTTGCAACGCTCGCTCGGCATCGAGGTGCGCATCGCGCAGCCCTTGGCCGGCCTGGCGATTTCCCCGAAGGCGAACGAGGCCAGCGAACACCCCGAGCAAGCCTGCGTGGCGCTCGGTCTCGCGCTTCGCTGCTGCCAGACGGTGCCGATCCAGATCAATCTCATTCCGCCCCGCGTGCGTGAAGTGGCGCGCCGCAAAGAGCAGGTTTTCTATTGGGTACTGTCGCTGGCGACGATGTACCTGATCCTTGCCTCCATTATCCCGGTGACCGCGCAGAAAGACGAAGAGGTGAAGGCGGCGATCACGCGGCTCAACGCCGTGCTCGCAGCCTACGACGGGACACTCGTCAAAGACCCGCAGAAACGGTCCGCGTTTGAGGACGACTACGAGATCGTGAACACCGAGGTGGAGAGTTTTAAGCAGGACGTCGGCCAGCTCGACAACCTGCGGCAATACCGGAATTTCTGGTTGCCCTACTTGCAGGCCATCAACGACGCTCGGCCCGTGACCGGCGGCCTGGGCATCAGCGCGATCGAAAGCATCACGATGGGCGGCGACAACAACACAGGCGTTGCGGCATGGCGGAAACTCGCCGGTGATGCTCCGCTGACGGGGGCCGCGGCACCGGTCGCGGCCACGAAGGCCCCCAAGTCTGCGGCCAGCGGCGGACTCGCAAGCGGGCTTTCCGGGGCCACATCGGGGTCGCGGTCGGCCGGGAAAGGCGGTTCAGGCGATCCGATCTGGGGTTTCGGAGGAACCGTTCCCCATACGATTTCCGAGCCCAACGGACTGTCGATCGTGGGCTATGCTTCCGATTACGAAAAAGCGCAGGAGTTCGTTGAAAACCTTCGTGCGAACAAGCTCTTTGTCGACGTATTTTTCGACAAGAAGGATTTTGCTCCGGTGTCGGATGGACTATTGACCAAAGCCAGGACAACCAGCCCGGTGGGGACCCGATCGAGCGCCGACTCGAACAAGGCAAATAAGAAGAAGTCAGGAGGGGGAGGAGGTCTAGGCGGCGGCGGACTGAGCGAGGGGCTCGGCCAGGCCGCACCCACCACTTCCGGAGCAGGCACAACGGACATGGGTACCGGAATAGATGTTTTTCAGTTTCACGTCGATGTCCAGTTTGTAGGCAACCCCATCAAGCGGGAGACAGACTGACGCCTCGGCCGTTCCGGGGAAGGTCTCACACGATTCATGAAAAAGAGCGCAATTTTCCTCACACTGCTGCTGGTCGCCAGTATCGCGGGGACCTATGCCGTTTACGAGCTCTACGTGAAAGACCGCATGAGGGAGTTAGTCGAACATACCGAACAGAAAAAGCAACTGGCCACCAGAATACAGACGCTCGAGGCCACCTTTCTGAAGACCGAGCCGCAGGTGGTCCTCGACGCATGGCGCACGTCCACTCAACCCTGGTCAGAAGCGGTGGACGGCCGCGCACGTTTTTTCACCATGGGATCCTTGGTCGACAAAGTCGAAATCCCCGAGGAGGTACTTCCGAAGCTTTATTACAAAGACGAGATGCCCAAGCGGATTAAGAAGCTCGATGACTACGCTCTGGACAAACAAGTGACGGTGGTCGACGTGAACTGCGGGGCACCTGCGGCAAACTCCTTCGGCGCGGGGACGAATCCCAAGAAGGAAGAGATCGCCAATATAATCGAGAAATATGACTATTGCGCGGCGATCACAAAGATGCTCATCGACGCCAAGCCGATACTGTTGCAGCCCTTGAGCATTTGGCTCGAAGAAGAAATAAAGCTCAAGAGCGGCAAGGTCATAAAACGGACGACCGGGATCAGTATGCAAATACGGATCCAGGCCCTGACCAAGTTTCTCGACGACCTCGCCCAGAACGAGCGGTATTTCCGCGTCGAAGAATTACGAATGACCAATGCCGACCTTCAACAACAAGATCCGATGCTCAATGTAGAGATGGTGTTGAGTCAAGCCTATTTTATGCCATCAAAGAAGGCCGCCGCCGCTTCGGCCGACGGATCGAGCCAGGTCAATCAGCGTCTGAACAACGTTTTCGGTGCCGGCGCTACTCCGAGACGTGCCACTGGAAATGAACAGGAGCGCACGTGGTGGCAGAATTTCCGCCGAACATGGCTGCCCTTCTAATCGGTATGAAAAAAAGATCGAACAGAAATCGCTCAATCAAGAAACTCAACCAGCGTGGTGACGGGCCCCGGTGAACTGGCTACGCAAAATAGGCAATTGGCTCTGGCTGAACAAGGAGCGCATGGTCCTTGGCATCATGGTCTGCATCCTCATTTTTCGGGTGTACCAAGTGCTCAATCCGTCTGCCGAAACGACGGGCGACAAGATGTTCGGGCGTCCGGGTCGTACACTCCCCGAAGGCGTTGAACCAAAATTGCCCCCGGTCACGCCTCCCGATCCGGCCATGGAGGATTGGTCTCGGCTGTGGAGGAAGAACCCGTTTATCTACACCGGACCTCGCCGGTCGGGCGCGGGAACCCAGGATGCAGGACAGGACGAGGATGTGGATCTGACCCTTGTACAGCTACGAGATAAGGGCAACGGTACTTGGCTGGCGAAGATTAAGACCTCGAGCCGGACGGATTGGTACGAAGCAGGCGAGTCTTTTGAGCAGTTCAACTTGCAGGAAATTGACCCAGAGACCCAATGCGTGACAATTTTCTCAGAACAAAGGCAAGGGATGCTCACGAAATGCATTGAGGACGGAAACTAGGCGGCCCTCCGGACGAAGAACCCGGTGCTCTAATTTTGCGGTTGATGATTCCGCTGGAATGAGCTAAACTCTTACGTCACAATGCCTAACGATAATTGGCCCGGGCGGAACAAGTCCGGTTGGGTGCGTCTTTAGCGAATTCTAGACCTCGCCGCATACATTGTCGCGGCGGGTGCTCGTGCGGATGAGGAGGGTGCGCGTCCATGGGTATGAAGTTTCCCGGAGCGGCAAGAGTATCGAGGACGGGATTTTGTCTCTCGAGTTGCCTGATCCTGTTGCTGTTCGGTCCGCTGGCCCTCGGGCAAGAGCCCGCCGCGACAGAGAAGGCGCCGCAGGAAGACCTCGCGCCGCCAGCGGCCGAGGCCCCCGCAGATGACACGGTAATCTCGGAGGCCCAAGAACACTTTCGCATGGGCGTCTCGCTCTATCGTCAGAACAACTTCCGTGAAGCGCTCGACGAATTCAATCGCGCGCTCGCCCTCGATCCGGATTACGAAGACGCCAAAAAATTTCAAAAAGATGCGCAGACGCAGATTAGCATCGCCGCGACCGGGATCAACCCCACCGAGCGCCCCGCTTTCGAGGCATTCGATCCTCAAGCACTCGGCAAGCCGGACGAGTCGCCGCAGTTGTCGCCCGAGGAGTACAAGATTCAGCGCGTCCGCGAATTGGTCGAACAGGCAGAGAGCTATCTCGAGTACCAGTTTTACAAGGAAGCCGTTGATTACTTCGAGCAAGTCCTGCTCATTGCGCCGGACAACAAGCGCGCACAAAAGGGCCTTCAGGCCGCCACACTAGGGCGGTACGAAGAATCGATCAAAGACAGCCAGAGCAAGGTGAAGTCGCAGTTCGGCAATGTGCGCACCGAAATCGAGCGCATGAAGCTGCTCCCTGAAGGGGCGGACTCCAAAGGCATTCGCAATCCGAAGATCGAAGTGCCCAAAGTAGAAGAACGCCTCCCGGAAGAAAAAATACAGACCCAGGTCGAGAAGGTGCTCGATAGCCCGATCACGGTCGAATTTGAAGACGTCCACCTGAGCGAAATCCTCGGCTTCGTTAACGAGTTTTACGAAGTCAATATCGTGGTGGACAACCGCGTCGCTCTTTCCGAAGAGCAGGCCAAGGCGCTTCGCGCCAGCGGGACAGCCGGGCAGCCCGGGGGCGCCGCGCCGGGTGCGCGGCCCCAGCCGCAGCGCCGGGCCCAAGGCGGAGGGGGCGGTCTCGGTGGTGGTGCCGGTTTGGCCAGTGCTGGCGGTGCCGCCGGCGGGC
>VFKU01000481.1 GCA_009885415.1 Rhodothermota bacterium | reverse complement strand
CGTCTTGGCCAGGCCCGGCACGCCCTCGATCAACACGTGCCCGTTCGCCAGCATCGCCACGATCAGGCGATCGATCATGTACTGCTGGCCGACGATCACGTTGGCGATCTCCGCGCGCAGCCGCCCGACGAACTGCGACTGCGTCTCGACGTTCCGCCGAATCGCTTCTACCGAAACCGCCATGCCCAAATGCCCTCAGTGGTCCGTCTGCGCTTGTTCGCGCGTCACCCGATCAAGGTCGCGTAATGCGCCCTCGAGTTCGTCTTCCGTCGGCCGCAAGGCCCCGTAACCGACCTGCTGCGCGTTCTGCTCGAACTTCTCGCGCAATTTCTTCGCTGCCACGCTCGGCGCCATCAAGGTCGCCGCGCGCGCCAGTTCGCGGTAGTACTCGTAAAACTTTCCATCCAGCCTGTGCTGCCGCGCCAAATTCGTCAGCGACTGCATCGTGCTGCCTTCCGCCGGCACCGACACCCGCGACGCACGACGACGCCGTAGCTGTATCCCGGCCAAGGCCGCGCCCGCCGCCAATACCACAGCGCCGATACCCCCTATCAACCAGGCCAGGCCCAAATCGCGCCCGACCGTCACCGAAAAACCCGGCGCTTCCAAACTCCGCGGCTCGACCGCTTTTACTGGGGCCGCCGCTGCAGCAGACGCATCCGCCACTACTTTAGCCCGCTCTTCGAGCGGTGGTTCCAAAACGTAGCTCAAGGCCAGCGGCGGCACCTGCATTTCGCCCGCCCGGTCGGCCACGTATTCGACCGTGTAGTGCAAGCGCTGACCGTCTTCATCCGCAACGGCCTTCGCCTCGGTCAGGCGACCCGTACCCCAAGCCACCGAGGCCGGCTCCGCCGGTAGTACGCCCAGCGACTCTGCGTCCCCTTCCCAGCGCACCTCATAGGTCACCTGGAATGGGGCCTTCGCCACCGGCTGCGCGGGCGAAACCGCGTAACTCACGGTCGGCTCCGCGGCGGCCGTCACCTGCGCAAAAACAAGTCCGGCCCCCAACGCGAGCATCGCGCTGAAGGCAGGGTCTAATCCACGCAGGTTCATGCAGCCGGGAGAGCACATTCCGTGCCGCATAGCATACCCTGTAAGGCACTGGGATTTCTAGGTTTAAATTTGGTCGCCCCGCCGCATTTGAGGCGCGCAGCGAAATCGAGGCTTCAGGTGCGGCTCGAAACACTCCAGAAACAACGCAAACCGCCCCGAAATCCCCCTTTGACCATCGAAAAATATCGACTCTTCTCGGCAGTTCTACGCCGGCTTGGAGGGCGATCGGTTTGGCAGAAAGGAGTCGGCGAGAATGTCTCTGAGACCCGCACCCGCTTTGAAACATGCCCGCTGGAGTTCCCGTACCAGTTCAGGATCCCCGCAGAGGAACACGCGCCAACCGGCCACGCCGCCTTCGCGATCGAGCACGATCCGCTTGATATCGCCAATCTGCATCCCTTCCGCCGCGCCCTCCGGGTGAAAGACGCAGGGGACGTAGTTGAAGTTCGGGTGGGTCGCGGCCATCGCGCGAAGCTCGTCGACCAGATAAAGGGCCGACGCTTTCAGCGCGCCGTGATATAGGTGAATCGGCCCCGTGTGTCCTTGCGAGAGCGCGTCCCGAACGATTCCATACAACGGCGCGAGTCCCGTACCGGTGCCGGCGAGTAGCATCGGCTGCTCAGGCCGGCCGCCCACATAAAAGCAGGCACCGTGCGGCCCGAGCATTTCGGATTCGTCGCCGACCGCCGCCTGCGTATAGGCCCAGCCGCTGACCCGACCGCCCGGGAGCAGTAGAATGTGAAACTCCAGAAATTCATCGACGCCGGGCACACTCACCAGCGAATAGCTGCGGACGTCTCCTAGGGGGCCGATCAGATTCATGAACTGGCCGGCCCGATAGTCGACGGGCGTGTCCATCGCGTAGCGCAGCCGCACGATCCGCTCGTTGAGGAAGGTCTTCTCGACGATCCGGCCCCGCGTGCGAAGTCCGGCCTGATCGGGCAGCGCGACGCCCAAGTTTTCCGCTGGACGGCACACGCAGGACATAAAATAGTTCTGCGCCTGCAAGGTCTCCCGGAGTCCTTGCTTGGCCAGCGACCCGGGGTCGCCGGACAGGGCCCGCATCAAACACGTCTGACAAACGCCCGAGCGGCACGACGAGGGGATGGCCACGCCGTGCCGCTCCAGGCATTCCAAGACCGTCTCACCGTTGCCGCAGGAGTAGAGCGAGTCCCCGAGGCGTATCTCCGGCATTTTTAGCGACCGAGAACGTCGTTTCGCGTCGACTCGGCGACAGCCAAAGCCTCGGAGATCAGGTTGGCGGGCACCTTCAATTCTTCCATCGTCTTCTTGAGGTTCTCGGCGACCGCGTTGAAATGGCTGTCATTCAACCCGCGGGCGACGAGGTGCGCGTGGCCCACGCGCATGTCCTTGCCCGTGTAATTGTTCGGACCGCCGAAGGCCATGGTCAGAAACGCTTTCTGCTTGGCGGCCTGACGGGCCATATCGACGTCATCAAACCAGTGACAAATCCGCTCGTCACTCAGGACGTGCCGGTAGAAAAGATCCACCGCCGCGTCCATCGCGGGTGCTCCCCCAATGTGTTCGTAAATGCTGCTCATTGCTGACCCCCTCCGAGTACTGTTGGGCACTGGGCCGACGCCGAATGCGCCGACACTTAATATGTATATAAAATATATATTAAGTGTTCTGGTTTGTCAATCGCATGGGAAAACCGCAGAATGGCGTTGGCTGGGAGCGCGAATCATGCACCTGACGATGTACACCGACTACGCCTTGCGCACCCTCATTTATCTGGCGACCCACCCCGAAGGCGGCACCGTGGGGGAAATCGCCGAGGCCTATGGGATTTCGCGCAACCACCTGGTGAAAGTGGCGCACAATCTCGGGAAGTCCGGCTATATCCTCACCGTCAAAGGGCGCTCCGGCGGCCTGACCCTGGCCCGGCCGGCGGCGAAAATCCGCGTGGGCGATATCGTGCGCGACATGGAACCGAACATGGATTTGGTCGAGTGTTTCGGAGGAAGCTCCAAATGCCCCATCAGCCCGGTCTGTCGCTTGCGCTCGGCGCTGGGGAAGGCGAACAAAGCTTTCATGGATGCCTTGGACGAATACACGCTGGCCGCGGTGGCGTCGAACCGGAGCGATTTGGCCGCGCTCCTGAAAAATGACTCGCGGCGATCCTGAGAATATTTAGGGCCGTCGCAGCGCGAGAATCGCTAGAAGTACCTGAGACGACACGCGCGCATCGGGACCGATCGATCCCGCGGCGGAGGTCGTCGCAATGCGATCAAGAACTGCCTCGATCGTTCCCAGCGAGGGGAGCGCGGCCCGGTCTGGCGCGTGTTCGTGAAGTAGTCCCGACTCCAACAACAGGCTGGCGAGTGCGCGGTCGCCCAAAGCGATCGGGTTCTCGAGCCGGCGCAGCGTCAACTCGTGCGCCTGGACGAGTGCGTCCTCGGAAAGCCCTTCGAATTCGAGAACCAAGGCGTCGCCTGCAATCCATTTTTCGGGAGTGATCAGCACCCGCTCTGCCATATCTCGAAGTTGCGCGTGCCGCACGCGCCAGGTCTCGGGGGCGATGCCCCCTGCATAATCCCCCAGGCGCAGGGCCGCAGCCATGCCGGCATGGACCGCGAATAGCCGGTCCTGCGTTTCCGCGTCGGCCAGACCCACAGGATCGACCGCATACAATGGCGCGCCGTAGCGGGCGTCGGACCAGGTACTCAGAAACTCCGCGGTCGCCTCGATTCCCTTCCAATGCTTCCGCACCCACGCCGTGCGCTCGGCCTCGGGACGATCCCGCAGCATCCGATCAGCCACCCACAGCACGCGCGCGGGACCGCGGTCGTCCACGATGAAATGCGGGGAGGCCGGATCGCCGTCGGTGTACAAACTCTCCGGCATACTGCCGAGCGGACGCCGGGGACGATCAACACTCCGGATTTTCCCGAAGTACGCCTCCAGGGATCGCTCCGCGGCGTCACGCTCTCCGATCTCGAAGAGGGCCCAGGCGGCGAGCGCGCCTTCGCGCGGCCAGTCGCGCGCGAGCGGCGGCACCGCAGACACATCGCGCACCGTTAGACCCGTCTGCGCATCGTGCAACGCGCGTAGCGTGATCCAGTGGCGGGTCGCGCTCGGCAGGAATTTCGGATCGAGCGACGCGATCTCCGCGGGAAGCACGGCGGTCTCCGGCGCAGCGTCAAAAAATCCGCCGGCCGCGATCGCCGCGTCGTCGAGCGCCTTCGCGCCCGACACGAGGTTCGCCCCCACGCTCACCGCGATCCACGCGCGATACCCGCCGCCCTGCGCCACCGGCGCCGGCTCGATCCCGACGTTCGAAGGACCGACGGACGCCGAGAGGAGCGTCGCACGGCTCTCCAGCGCGCCCATCAATTCGCGTGGGGTGGACGCGACCACGAGATTGATCACCGGCGCGCTCGACGCCACCCCAATCCACGCGCCGTCCGCGAAATCCGTCCACGCCTCGAGCGCAGCGTCGCCGGCCACGAGACCGCGCGCACGCGTCCACTCGGCCTTGCCGGGATTCTGCGGACGGAAACTCCACACGCGCCCCGCCGCGCGATTGGCGAAGGCCGCGAAACCGTTCAGCGCGTCCAATGCGCCGTCCCGGATTGGCAGCTCCGGAATCTGCCGGGTCACCGGAGCGAAGTCGGCCACCCAGATCACGCGCGGCGCACTCCCGGCCCCCGAGATTTCTATCGCGCTGACGAAGGCCTCGTGGCCGGGCAAGACGCCGGCCCGCTGGCGCACCGTCAATCTGGCGTCGGGCCATTCCATAGTCGTTTCGATCACCCCGCTCCCCGGCGAGGCGTAACCTTGGCGAGTGCTTGCGCGGGGATCGCCGAACCAGTACCACCGGCCGCCGCTCTCGATTCCCCATCGACCGCCGCCGACCGCGCCCGGTGCAGCGGCCTCGCCGCCGCCCGCCTGACGCATCTGATCGGGACCGCCGGGGCCCGGAAAGCGCAGGACGCTCAACACGCCGTTGCTGTCGAGACCGGCCGTCAACGCGCCGCGCCCGGAGACCGCCGTCACCGGCGGTGCGGCCGGCGCTTCGTCCTGCGCCAACGCGATCGAAATCGCCAGGGCAAGCGCCGCGCCGATCACCGGAGATCCTCCGCCGCCTTCGCCGGCGCGTGCGTGCCGCCGCGAAGGGTGATGCCCTCGCCTTCATATTTGCCCACGAACGCGATCTCGCCGAGCGCGCCGAAGGCATTCAGCCAGGGGACCACGTCGCGCTCGACATCCGCTTCGTTCCGTTCGGGCCACAATTCTTCGCGGGCCGCTTTTCGCGCTAGATCGGAGAGGACTGCGGCGAGCCGCGCGGCGTCTATGTCGATCCTCGCGTCGTCCGAGGTGATGCGCCCGGCGCGTTCGCGCGCCATTACCTTCGCCATGGTCGCTTCCTGATTTGCGAAGACGCGCGAGCGTTCATTCGCAACCACGAAAAGCTGCGCGCCCTCGCCCAGCCACGGCGTCATCCACCCGGCGTTGCCCGACCACTCGTAGGGGATTGCGCCTGCGGGCGGCTTGAGCTCGAGCAGGGGACTCTCGCTCCGCGAAAACACGGCGGCGTCGACGACGGGAATAGTCTCGGAGCTGTCCACGTCGAAGAGGGCGAATTGCGTCGTGTCCGCGCCCGCGCGCCAGCCTTCGGGGAGCAGCGCCTCGAAATCGCTCCACGCCCGCTCGACCTCGCTCCGTCCCGGAAATTCCGGCCAGCGGTCGGTGGAGGCGATCGAATGAAAATCCACGCCGCGCGTCACCGCGCTGAGGATCGGCGCTTCCGGCCATTCGATCGCGAAATACTCGGCGCGCGCCGGTGTACGGTGTTCGATCCCACCCCACACGATCGACAGTTGGATCTCGTTGTCTGCGTTTATATTGAAGGCACGGACCAGTTCCGCGCGTGTGTCATACATGATGCCCGTCCCGCCCAGCGACGACCAACGCTCGCCGGAAGATCGCAGCCTCGACACAATTTCCGCGGAGGTCCCGATCAGAAAAAATCGGCCCGCTCGCGCGATATGGACACCGGAAACCTGCGAGATACCGTCACGCGTGTCCACCAGCCCCGTGGCGCGCGCCAGCGCAAATCCGGCGCGCGCGAGAAACTTCGCGCGCACACTCGCCACCGCGGCGCCGTCCGCGCCCGAGACGAAGAGCACCGGGCCGAACCACAGGTTCCAGCGCAGCGGGGTCCATCGCAGGCCCGTCGTCTGGCGCATCCAGGCCTCGATACGCGCAGGCACTTCCGGCGCCTTTTCCGCCGCGCGCGCGAAAGCTGCCGATTGCTCGATGCTCGACCAAGTGCCTGGAAAATCGCCCGAGCTTAGCGTCCATTCGCGCTCGGACAGGACTAGCGCCTGGCCGTCTCGCGCGAAATAATCAAAGTCGAGGCCGATCGCGAGCGCAAGCAATCCTGCGCCGGCGAAGAGAGCGATCCAGCCGCGCCGGGCGTGCTTGCGATCGAGCCAGGCGAGGCCCATCGGCTCAGGCTTCCTTCCAGACCTTGTCTTTGTCGGCTTCGCGCTTTTCTTCGAGGCGGGCGATGTCGCTTACCATATCCGCCTGTATTTTTTCGCGTTCCTCCAGTGGCGCCGCCATGATTCGCGCGTCGAAGGACAGGCGCGTCTCGGCCGCGCGTGCCGCGTATTTCTTTTCGATCTCCGCAACGCGCTTTTTTTGCGCCTCGGTCAGCTTTTTCTGCGGGCCGGACGCGGCCTTCATTTTTTCCATCGCGATTTCATAAGCGCTTTTCATATCGCCTCCTACACGCGGAATTCGTCTTCGAGCACAGCGGCGATCAAGCGTTCGATCGACACCGGAAAATATTCGGGGTTCGGCGACATCAGCACGCCGGTCGTGATGTCTTCCATGCGATCCAAAAGATCAAGGGCCTCGTTCAAGGTCTGCTCAACGGGCGCCTTCAGATGCTCCACCTTCAGATATTCGGACTTGCACTCGACCGGCCTCCCCTTGAATCCGAGAAAACCG
>VFKU01000885.1 GCA_009885415.1 Rhodothermota bacterium | reverse complement strand
GTACCAGTAACCGTAATCCTGGTGCCACTCCCACGCACCGCCGACGCGCGGCTCCTTCATCGAGAGCTTCGAGTGGTAATGGTAGACCTCGTCGTCGAGCAGGCGCTCGGAGGTCTCCACCATGCGCCGACAGCGCGCGACCATCCCGAAAATGTCGTCGCTCGGATGGTTCCACAGCGTCATCTTGCTCTTGCGGCCCGCCGCATCGGTGGCGTTGAAGGCGTTCGCGTCGATCGTGTCGTCGCCGCGCGCGGCCTTCAGCATCATCTGCGTCTCTTCGGCGTCGAAGAGGCCCTTCACGAGCAGGTAGCCGTCGCGGTGGAACTGCGCCATCTCTGCTTCGCTGATTTGGTAGCTCATGTCCAGCCTCCCCGCGTGCGCTCCGTTCGAGCAATCATTCTACTTCATGTTATAAACACGGTCGCGTGCGCCGTCTGGCTATCCCGGTAGGGCGGGTCATGACCCGCCCTACCGGGATAGCCTACCGCGGTTGCGCGCCAAAAAACCTGAAACGGCGATCCACCCATGTTACAACTCGGAATTTTCACCGCCTATTTTCCCTGCGCGCTCGAAGAGACCGCGCGGCGCATCCGCGCGCACGGTTTCAATACCGTGCAGATTGATCTCTCGTTCAAGGACCTCGATCTCTCGGATGCAAATATTACTCCCGCGAACTGCAAGAAAGTCCGCGACATCTTTCGCAGCCACGACCTGCCCGTTTGCGCGGTGTCTGGCTATACGAACCTTGTGCATCCTGATCCGGTGCGACGCAAACAAAACATCGATCGGCTCAAGACTATTCTTCGCCGCGCGCGCGAATTGGGCACGCCGTATGTCATCAGCGAAACGGGCACCTTTGACCCGGACAGCGATTGGGTGCACCATCCGAAGAACAAAACGGAAGAGGGTTACGCGCTCTGCCGCGATGTGATCGCGGAGCTGGTGCAGTGTGCACGGGAATACGGCGCTGTATTTTGCGTGGAGACCTATGTGAACAACGTGATCGGATCCGTCGCTGAAACGCAACGACTCTTCACGGACATTGCCGACCCCTGTCTGGGCCTGCTGATGGACCCGACAAACTACTTTGAGGCGCACAACATCGGCGACATGGACGCCGAGCTCGGGCGTATTTTCGACGCGCTGTCGGGGTACGTCAAAATCGCGCACGCGAAGGACGTGAAACTCGCCGCATCGGACCAAGGCGTGCAACTGGCCGACATCGACGCGGGCGAGGGTCACGCGTTGCGCGGCGTGGGCCGGATCGAATTGCCGTCGCCGGGCCTCGGTTCGCTGAATTACGATTTCTACCTGCGGCGGCTCTGGCGCGATCATCCGAACATTCCGATTATCATCGAGCATCTGGACGAAGCGGACGTTCCGCGCGCGAAACGCTTTTTGGACGGAAAGCTGAAGGAGAACGGGTGTTGAAGAACGAATGCATCATTCGGGGCGTGCGCGTGGATCTCGCCGCGCTGCGAGCGTTGCGGCACCGCTGCGAGCCGCTGAAGTGCATCGGACGCGAGCGCGGCTGTTGCGAGACCTACGAAGTCTACGTAGACCCGCGCGAGATGGGGACGATCGTCGGCTCGATGCCCGACGCGGCGCGTTACGCGCGCGGCCTGCGAACGAAAGGCGAATTCATCGAACCCTTCGAGGAAACGGACGGCGGCTCGTGCCTGGCGACCGACCCGCACGGACGCTGCGTCTTCGCGTATCGCGATTCCGCCGGTGCCACGCTCTGCTCGTTGCACTCCGCCGCGCTCAAGCACGGCTTGCCTCCGATCAAGGTCAAGCCGAAAGCTTGCGCGCTCTGGCCGCTCTATCTGGTCGAAGACAAACAGCGCTTTCTCACCGTGCAAGAGGGCGCAAACGCGTTCCCGTGCAATCACACACGACGCTCGAACGCGCGAGGCCTCGACGCGGGCGTCGCCGAAATTGTGCGCGACGTCTTCGGCGAGGGTTTTCTCGCGGAGCTCAACGCAAAGCTAATCGAAACCTAGAGCACTTCTTTGGACTGCGGCAGCGGTAGCTGCCGCTTTCGGCGCCGGAGCGGAGCTCCGGCGCCGAAAGCGCAGAAAGCCAAGGTTTCGGAGCAGCGCCGCCCAGCTTTGCTGGGCTTGGAAAAGCGGCAGCGATCGCTGCCGCTTTTCAAAGAAAGACCTAGCGCCTCCGAGACACGACGTACTCGGCGAGCGCGCGGAGCGGGTCGGCTTGGAGACCGAAGGCGGCGAGGGCGTGGAGCGCGCGGTCTTTCGCTTCATCGGCGAGCCGGCGCGCTTCGGCCAAGCCGACGAGCGAAGGATAGGTGGATTTGTTTCGCGCACGGTCCTTGCCCGTACGCTTACCCATCACGTCGTCGTCGCCGCTTTCGTCGAGGATGTCGTCCACGATCTGAAACGCGAGGCCGAGGTGTTCGCCGTACTGTGTAAGGGCCGAGACCTGCGCGGGCGTGCCTTTGCCCAGCTTCGCCCCCGCGCGCGCCCCAACGCGAATCAGCGCGCCGGTCTTGAGCCGGTGCAGACGCCGCACGAGTTCGAGCGGAATCTTCGTGCCCTCGGTCTCGACATCGAGGTATTGACCCCCGACCATCCCGCCCGGGCCAGAGGCCTGCGCGATGTCGCGCGCGACGCTGGTGTTGCGCACATGCGTGAGCATTTCGAAGGCCATCGCTTGCAGGCCGTCGCCGACAAGCACCGCCGCGGCCTCCCCGTATTTTCGGTGCACGGTCGGAAGTCCGCGGCGAATCGCATCGTTATCCATGCAGGGCAGGTCGTCATGCACCAGCGAGTAGGTGTGAATCATTTCGAGCGCGCAGGCCGCCGCCAGGGCCATGTCCGGCGCGCCGCCCACTGCCTCGCAGGCGCCTAGCGCAAGAGCCGGGCGCAGACGCTTGCCGCCGGGAAAGAGGCTGTAGTGCATCGCCTCGTGCAAGCCCTCGGGCACGCCCTCATAGGACGATAGAAACTCTTCCAGCGCCTCGTCGACACGCCGCGCGTGCGCCGCCAAGTACTCCAGCACGTCGATCAAAACAGCAGCGCCCCCGGTTCCTTCTCGCCGTCGCCTTCACCGTCGCCGCCGGGCGCGCCGGGGGCCTTGCGTTTCTTCTCCGGCTTCGGCGCCGCGGCCTCGGCGGCATCGCTCTCCTCAAAGGGACTCGCTTCGAGCTCGCCGTCCGCGTTCCTGGTGAGAATCTCGATCTTCTTCTCGGCCGCGCTCAGCGCCTTGTCGCAACGCTGCGCCAGCCGCATGCCCTCCTCAAATTTCTTGATGGAGACGTCGAGCGGAAGACCGCCCGTCTCGAGATCCTCGACGATTTTTTCGAGGATCTCCAGGTCGCTCTCGAAATTAGGTTCGGATTCTGTCTTCTTTTTTGCTGCCATACGTTCACCCGTCCGTTAGTTTTTGTACCGTCGTTTCCACACTGCCGTCGCCAAAACGCACGCGCAACGTGTCGCCCGCCCGCAATTGATCCGCGCGCCGCACCAATGTCTCTCCGGGCAATTTCCACGCCACCGCATAACCTCGCCCGAGAATCGCCAGCGGACTGAGCGCATCGAGCTGCGCCGCCCGCGTGCGTAATTCCGCGCGTTTGCGCAGTGGCACGGCCAGCCCCGCGCCGAAGAGCCTGCGCCGCATCGACGCGAGGCGCTCGTGCGCGCGATGCACCTGTGCCGCCGGCGAGAGCAGGGCGAGCGAGCGCACCGCCTTTTCCACGCCAGACCGTTCGTCGGCGATGCGTTGCCGCACCAGCCGCTCCATCGTCATGCGCGCGTCGTCGGTGCGCTGCCGGAGTTGCCGCAACAATTCCTCGGGCCGACGGAACACAAAACTCGCATGAACACGCTCCAGCCGGCTGCGCACCTGCGCCATGCGCGCATCGAGCGCCCGCTGCAGGCGCCGCTCGTAGTTCGCGATCGCCTGCGCGAGGGCTTCCTGCTCGCGCACGACCAACTCCGCCGCAGCGGACGGCGTCGGCGCGCGCACGTCGGCGGCGAAATCGGCCAAGGTAAAATCCGTCTCGTGGCCCACGGCGGAAATAATCGGCGTCTTCGCCGAAGCGATCGCGCGGACGACCGGCTCCTCGTTGAAGGACCAGAGGTCCTCGAGGGAACCGCCGCCCCGGCCCACGATCATCACGTCGACGCCATAGGCATCCAGCGCGCGAATGCCCTCGACGATTTCCGCCGCCGCGCCCTCTCCCTGTACGCGCGCCGGATACAACAAGATGTGCACCTGCGCGAATCGCCGCTGAATCACGTTCAAGATGTCGCGGATCGCCGCGCCCGAAGGCGAGGTCACGATCCCGATGCGTTTGGGCAGAAGCGGCAGCGGTTTCTTCCGCGCGGGGTCGAAGAGGCCCTCCGCTTCCAGCTTCGCCTTGAGTTTCTCGAAGGCGAGTTGCAGCGCGCCCATGCCGCGCGGCTGCATTTCCTCGCAGATGATTTGGTACTCGCCGCGCTGCTCGTACACGCTTACCGCACCGCGCACGAGCACCTGCAAGCCGTTGTCCACCTCAAATTTGACCTGCGAAAGGCGGCCGCGAAATATCACCGCGCGCAACTGGCTCCCCTCGTCCTTCAGCGTGAAGTACGCGTGACCCGCCGGCGACACCCGCCAGTTGCTGATCTCGCCGGCCACCCACACCGCGCCAATCTGCGTTTCAAGGATGCCCTTGACGCGACGCGTGAGCTGCGAGACCGTCCAGATTTCGCGGGTTTCGCCGGCCGGTTGAAGAGGATTGATTGCCATGCGCCGATTGTACCCAATCGACCAGCGAAAAGGCCCGTCGCCTACTGCGCGAGAGCGGGGTAAATGCTCAGTGCGCCTTGCGGCGCTTTCGCTTTTCGGGCCTTGATGATTTTGGCGAGTTCCGCCGCGAATTTCTTGGATTCGCCGGTGTCGAGCGTCTTGAGCGCGGCGCGGTCTTTTTCGGCGTCAGCCGCGCGGTCAAGTTGCACGAAGAGCACGGCGCGATAATAGAGCGCTTGCGCAAACCTTGGCGCGAGCTCGAGCGCGCGCCCGTAATGCTGCAATGAGGACTCCGCATTGTCGAGCGACACCATGCGCAAGGTGTACGCGAGATTGTTGTGCGCCTCGGGGAACTCGTCGTTCAGTGCGAGCGCGGCCTCGAAATATTTCCGCGCCTGCGCATAGTCGCGCAGGTCGAGCGCGGTCACGCCGCGGTTATACGCCGCGATTTGCTCCGGCGTGTAGGCGCGCATGCCGGCCACGGCGCCCTTGGCGTTCTTGCCGCCGTCCGTCTTTATCTTTTTGCTGCGCGCCGCCTCCGCGCCGAAAGCGAGGCACACCGAAAGCCCGAAAACGAGAAGCGTTGCAATTGCACGCATGGCGAGACCCTCCGAATTGACCGGCCGCTATTCTACGCCACGCGCGGCCATTACGACAGCGGCGACACCCGCACGTCTTCTTTGAGATCGTTGCTCAGTTCCGACGCGATCGTGTCGCCGAGCTCGAGCCCGCTCTTGATCTCGGCCCAGTTCTCGTTGCGCACGCCGACCTCGACTTTCCGCAAGCGTGCGCGCCCGCCCTCGACGACGAACACGGCCCAGCCCTCGCCCTCGCGGAACACGGCGCGATCGGGCACGGCGAGCGCCCCCGGCGCTTCCTGCGTCACGATCTGGACGTCGACGCTGGTGCCCGGCCGGAGCTTGGCGGCGGAGTTTTCGAAATCAATGAGCGTCTTCACGCGCTGCTGCTCGACGCCCAGCGCGGAGATTTTCTTGAAGCCCGAAGGATAAATCCGTTTCACCGTGCCCTCGAGCGAGCGGCCGAGCAGCGCCTTGCCGTGGATGAGCACTTTGTTGCCCGGCGCCACCGCGGAAATTTCCTCCGAGAGCACGTCACACTCGATCTCGATGGAGTCCATGTCGCCGATACGCAGCAGCTCCTGCCCTTCAACCAGCACACGGCGGTTCTCGATGAATTTCTCCAGGATTGGCCCGCTCACCGGCGCCTTAATCTCCGCTTTCGCCAGGTCCTCGCGCAGCATTCCCAGCTCCGCGTCGAGTGCGGCGATCTCCGCCTGGATCACGTCGCGCTGATATTCGTTGTCATCCACGGACCCGACCAGCCGCTGCTCGGCCAGCCGCGCCTGGTCGAGGGCTTGCTGCGCGCGCTCGATTTCGATGCTGCGTTGCGCGCGCTCTTCGGCGAGGCCCTTGTAGCGCATTTCCCGCTCGTCGAGATACGACGCGCTGGCGGCGCCCGCCTCGAGCAGGCCCTTCGCCCGCTCGAATTCGCGCCTGGCCTCGTCGTAATTCAAGGTCGTCACGGTGAGCGCCTTGCGTGAAATCTCCAGGCCATGCACCATTTCTTCGACCCGCAACTTCGCCGAATCGAGGTCCTCGGTTTTCGGCTTGGCGACGTCCACGCCGGTGATCTGCGCCTTGCGCTGGGCGATCTGCGCCTCGCCCTGTTGGATGCGCTGTTGCAAATCGTAAGGATCAACCCGCGCAACGATCTGGCCTTTCTCCACGTCGTCGCCCACTTCGAACTGAATGCGCTCGAGGGTGCCGGAGACCGGCATGTCGACGACGTACTCATACGCGAGGCGCGTCTTCGCGTCCTCGGCGACGTAGGCCTGGACGGTCATCCGCTGCGGCTTTGTCACCACTACGGCGACGCTCGGCCCGCGCAGGGCGACGAAGATGCCGGCGGCGATTGCCACGCCCACGACCCCCAGAATGATGTACTTCTTCATGATTGCGTCCTTCTAGTCCCGCGACTTTAGCGTTTCCACCATGTCGAGTCGATTGATTTTCCAACGCACCGCAAGGTTCGCGAACACGATAAAGGTCACCGTCAGTGCGGTGGAGATCACATAGGTGCGCGGGGCGATGTAAAAAGGAAAGCGGAACAGCTCCATGTCGAAGGCGTGCATCATGCCCCAGACCATCGCCATGCCCGCGGGAATTCCGAGCAGCACGCCCAAAGCCCCCGTGAGAAAATTCTCGTTGAAGAGGATCGCGCCTACCTCGCGCTGGGTGAAGCCGAGCACCCGGAGTGACGCCAACTCGCGCTCCCGCTCGCCGAGCGACACCATGGTGACGTTGTAGATGATTGAGAAAGCGATGACGCCCGCGAATACGATCGAGGTCACGCCCATGATTCGCATGCTGGTCGCCAGCGTGTCTTGGAGATTCTTCAGCGCGTCCTCGCGTAGCTCGACCGACGCCACCACGGGCACGTCCTTGACCTCGTCGTGCAAACTCGAGGCCGTGCCGCGATCGGTCCGGACCAGGACGGCGTTCATGGTGTAGGGCTCGTCGAGCACGCGGCTGAGCGCCTCGATGTTCATGTAGCCCGACATCCCGAAATATTGCTCGACCACGCGTGACACCGGCACGCGCTTCTCCTTCGTCACCTTGCCCATCAGTGGCTTGAGTTCGACCTCATCGCCCGCACCGACGTGCAGCGATCGCGCCAGCGCCGACGACAGCACCAGCCCCGATTCGCCCACGTCCACGGGGCGATCCTCGGTGTCGAGCAAGCGTTGCAGGTTTCCCTCGCGCGACATGCCGACGATCACGGCGTCCTTCTTGTGCCAGCCGTTTCTCATTTCGAAGGGATATTGCAGGAGCGGCTCGACCTCGCGCACGTGCGGCAGCCGCGCGGTCTCGAGTAGCGCGTCCTTGCCGCGCTCGAAGAATAAACTCACGGTGGCGTCCTGGCGCTGCGTCATCTTGTACTGGAAATCGATGACGTAGGTGATGGCGTCGATGGCGTAAAAGCCGACGATGAGCTGCGCCGTGGAAATCATTACCACGAACACGTTCAGCCCGGCGCGAAATCCGTTGCGTGAGACGTTTCGCACGATCATCTTCCAGGTAAACGACAGCCGCCGCCACAGTGCCGGGTAGCGCTCGAAAAACGTGCGGCGTCCGCGCTGGGGCGCGCCGGGCCGCATGGACTCGGCGGGATGAATGCGCGCGGCGCGATACGCCGCCAACACGGCGCCCAGCAGCGAGAAGAACACGGCAATGCCCATGGACTCGACGAGCACGTCGGGGTACATGCGCGCGCGGAGAATCGGGAAGGTGTAAAAGCGGACGTAAAGCCGGATCATCCCGCTGGCGAGCCACTGGCCCACGATGAATCCGCCGGCCGCGCCGATCAGCGACTGCGCCAGCGCGTATTGCATGTAGTGCAGCGCGATGGTGAGGTTCCCGTGGCCGTAAGCCTTCAGCAGGCCAATCTGCGTCCGCTCATTGCGCACCATACGATTCAACACGATGAAGATCACCAGCGCCGCCACACCGAGGAAGATGGTCGGCAACACGCGCGCCTGCACGCCCAGGCCCTTGATCTCGTCGGAGATGAAGCGATTCGAAACCTGGTGCTCGCGGCTGGTCTTGGCGTAGACGCCGTAGGGCTTGAGCAGGTCCGCCGCGGCGTCGAGCACGCGCTCGGCAGATTCGGGGTCATCCAGCGTGCCGACGATGTTGTTGCAGGCCGCCTGCATGTTTTTGGCGTCCTCGGCGAATTTCTCGGGCACCCACAAAATCGCGAAGCGCTCCGGCTCGGGCACGAGCGAGGTCATGCTGCGGATGATGTAGACGTACTCCGGCGAGGCGCCGAGCCCGACGATTTTGAGCGTGTGCTTGCGGCCGTCGATCGTCGCGTAGAGACTCTCGCCGATCCCGAGGCCGTTCGCCTGCGCGAAGCGCTCGCTGAGGATGACTTCGTTCACCGCGCCGGTATCGAAATAGCGCCCCTGCGTGAGCACGACGTTGTTGATCACGCTGCGGCGCGTCTCGGGCATCGACACGATGCGTCCGGTCTTGGCTTCGTCGAGCCCCGGCGCCTCGAGCTTGACCTCCTCCGTGATGCGTCCACGCACCTGGCGCACGCCGGGGATTTCCTGCACCCGAAACAGCACCGACTCGGGCGCGCGCTCGAGCTGGATCTCGAAATCAGCGAAACGGTTCTCCGCGTAGTAGGTGTCGCGCGTCAACATCAGGTTGCGATGACAACTGGAGAGCGCGATGTAGCAGGCGGTGCCGCACAACACGACCGCAGCGACCGCGAGCACCTGGCCGCGGTTTCGATACAGCGTGCGCAGCGTTTTCTTGGTCAGCGGGCTGATCACCATTCCACCTGATCGACGTTTTTTCTCGCGGCGTTTACCTTGATCTCCACTACGTGCCCGTCCTGCATGCGCACGACGCGGTCGGCCAACTCGCCGATCACCGCGTTGTGCGTAATCACCACGAGCGTCGTGCGGGTACGCACATTCACATCCGCCAGCACTTGCAGCACGATCTTCCCGGTCGCCACGTCGAGCGCGCCCGTCGGTTCATCGCACAACAGAATGTGCGGACCCTTCGCCACCGCGCGCGCAATCGCCACGCGCTGCTGCTCGCCGCCGGAAAGTTGCGAGGGGAAGTGGTCCTCGCGCGACTGCAGGCCCACCAACCCCAGCGCCTCGGCGGGATCGAGCGGATGTTCCGAGATTTCAGTCGCCATTTCGACGTTTTCGCGCGCGGTCAGGCTGGGCATCAGGTTGTAAAATTGAAACACGAAACCGATATGGTGCCGGCGGTATTCGGTGAGCTGCCGCTCCGTGTATCCCGTCAGTTCCTGATCGCAATAGAACACCTGCCCCGAAGTCGGCGTGTCGAGCCCGCCCATAATGTTGAGCAGCGTGCTCTTGCCCGAGCCGCTGTGACCGAGGATGACGAGGAACTCGCCCTCGCGCACGTCGAGCGTGATGCCGCGTAGCGCCGCGACCGTCACCTCACCCATGCGGTATTCCTTCACAAGATCCACCACGCGGTAGATGATTGGCTGCTGGGTGATGTCCTGTGCGATCCCCATGCGCTACACCTTCAGCAACGCCATGAGCGTCGCCTTCACTTCATCCAACAACACGCCAATGTCGTCGCCGAGTTCGTTCACTTCCCGGTGCAACCACATCCCGTCGGCATAAGCCATCATCATTCGCGCCACCGCGTCCGCCGGAAGCGCGCGGAACTCCCCGCGCGCGATGCCTTCCTCGATGATCTGCGAAATGAACGTGCGCTGCGCAATGTAGGTCTGACGAAGCCACTCGCGCAGCTCCGGGTCGCGCGCCGCCTGCGCGAGAAACTCCAATTGCGCACGCGCCAGTTCCGGGCGCGCGGCGACCGCGTCGCGGGGCGCATCCAGAATCACACAAATTTTCTCTGCTGCCGTAGCGCACGCCTTGAGCCGCTCCGGCAGCCCCTCCAAGGCCTCGGCCAGCCACGTCTCGTTCAGGCTCCGAAAAAGATCGCGCTTGCTCGGAAAGTGCCAATACAAAGAGCCCTTACTCAACCCCGCCGCGCGGACAATATCGTCCATCGAAGTTTCATAATAGCCCCTCTCGGCAAAGCACAAAATCGCGGCCGACATAATCTGGCCGCGCCGCTCTTCTTTGCTTCGATGGGTAGTCATCTGGCTATAAACCGACTGGTCAGTCTGTTTATAGCACAAAATCGTCTCTATGTCTATTAAAAAGGCAAGAAAGCTGATCCTCCTTGAAAGGCCATGGTCGGAGTTTCGCGTTTACGCGGTTTGGCACCGCTCGAGCGCACCGCCTGAAGCCGGAACTCCGAAGGGCGATTCCTATGACGTCCGCGACACTACCTTGTTTCGCAACTTCGACTTTTCGAGGGCAACGCGCTAACGATTAAATAGGAGAGTCAATGCCAGTCACACGCTCCCGGCCGAAATAGGCTCAGGACGCGGCGGTCGGCGCGGGCGCCTCAAGCGCCTTGAGCCGGCGCTCCATCTCGCGCATCGGCATGAGGTCGCCCTTGCGCGCGGCGGCGGCGATGCCTTGGCGATAGGTCGCGATTGCGTCGTCCATGTGCCCGAGAAACTCGTGGCACTTGGCGAGGTCGAGCCAGGCGGCAGAGTAGTCCTTCTGGATTTCCGTCGCGCGGGTGAGGTGCGGCAGCGCCTCGGGAAATTGATTGAGCTGGATGTAGGCTTTGCCGAGGCCAAAGGTCGCCAGCGGGTCGTCGGGCTCGATCTCGAGTACCTCGAGAAACATGCGGATGCGCTCGCGCGCCTCATCTTCGATGCGCCGCCGTTCGGATTCCGCGGTCTCGCGCGCGGCACGCTCGGCGCCGGCCCGCTCGATCTGCAGCACCGCCGCCTTCGCCTTCTCCTCCTCGGCCTCGGGGATGAGGCCCTTGGCGACATAGAACACGCTCAGGTTCGTGTGCGCCATGAGGCAGTCCGGATTGAGCGCGGCCAACTGCCGCATCACGCCGATCGCCTCGTCGGTCCGGCCCTGGCGGTGCAGGATCACGCCCAAAACCTCGTAGGCGTCCTCGAAGCGTGGATGCAACAGAAGCGCCTCTTCTAAGAGGGGAATCGCGGTGGGATCGACGTCGTCCGGGTCCCGCTGGAAAATCTCCAGCGACCGGTCGTACAGCCCCCGCGCCCGCTTCTCCCGCGACGCCGCCTCGTAAAACGGCAGCGCCCGGACCTCCATCTTTTCTTTGGAAAAAGAAAAGATGGAGCCAAAAGAAATCGATATGGGAAGAAATTCGCCGGGCGTGCGGTGGTCGCGATCGAGGGAGGCTAGGGCGATGTAGGCGTTGAGGGTAGGAGAGTAACAATGAGAGGTGATTCGCCCGATGACTTTACCGTCCATGCCGATTTCAGAGGGCGTCGTGACGTTGCCCTCGCCATGAAACACCAGCCCCATCAGCGCGCGCTTGGGCGAGCCGTAGGTTTTCAGGCGCGCGACGACTTCCTGGCCGAGGTAACAACCCTTGGTGTAGGAGACGCAGTCGCGTTCGAGGGAGGTCTCGGGGATGACTTGGGTGTTGTCAATGTCCATGCCGAAGCGGGGGAGGCCGGCTTCGATGCGGAGGACTTCTTGCGCGTCGGGCGAAATCTCCAAGGCTTCGTGGCCGAGTTCGTGTGCGCGCGCGAGGAGTTCATCGAGCAGCGCGCGGCCTTTTCCTTTTTCGAGGACGAGCACGTACCCATCTTCGCCCGTGGGCGATTCGCGGAAGGCAAGGGCTTCTACGCCGGCGGGTTCGATGGGGTGGACGCTGTGCAGCGCGTGCGGCAGCAGTTCGTTTGTCGCGACGGGGTCCGTGCCGAGAACGTGCGCGAGCAGCGGAAGCGTACGCGGACCTTGAATGACAAGCTGATCGAGTTCGCCGCCGGTTTCCTCCATCTTCGCGTCTTCGATGAAAAGATGCGCGTCCAGATGTTCCCGCAAATGCGGCCATTGCGAATGCTCGACCAGCATCCAGTATTCATCCGCCCAGCGGTGCAACGTAAAGTGCGCCTGAACGCGGCCTTGGCGATCGAGCGCGGCGTTGTGATGGCCCTCGCCCGATTTCAGCGCAAGGACATCGTTGGTCGTCTGCGAATGCAGCCACGAGGCCGCGTCCGCGCCCGTGACGCGCACGAAGGTGTGGTCGTCGCGCAGCCACAGGCCGAGCGACTCGCGGACCGCGCGGACTTCTTTCGTTATTGTATCGTCATGGCTCATCGGCGCGATCTTCGCACGCCCGTGGAAGGGGCCGCAACGGGCCGGGCGATGCGAGCGGTTATACTGCGGTCCGGGGACATCATCGGAGAGGAAACGATTGCATGCGCGAAGTCATTCCGTTGAAGGAACGAAAGATCGACTGGGTAATTCTGGCATTTTTCTTCATCAACCTGACCTTTATCTCGTATCAGGTCGATACCGAGCAGTTGGTCATTAAAGACCCCGACCACTTCGAGTATCCCGTGTGGCCGCTGCCCTTCATCATTGACGCCGTGCACTGGTGGGGGCGGAGTTTCGACCCGGCGCTGATGGCGCGGCCGGTGTGGTACAAGATGACGATCTGGATCGACCAGATTTTTTTCGGGCCGTTTTACGCCGTCGCCTTGTATGCTTTCACGCGCGGCCGCGAGTGGATTCGCAACTGGTGCTTCCTCTGGGCCGCGACGCTGATGACGAATGTGACCATTATCCTGGGCGAGGAATTTTGGGGAGAACACGCGACGAACCACCGCGTCATCGTGACCTTTGCCAATGCGTGGTGGTTTCTTTTTCCAGCGCTGGTGATCGCGCGGATGTGGAAGGACCATCCCTTCACGCGCGACGCGAAAGCGGCGTAGCGCGTGGCGGATTCGTTTCGAGAGAAGTACGGCCCGTGGGCGCTCGTCGCCGGTGCGTCCGAGGGACTCGGCGAGGCCTTCGCGCGGGAGCTCGCTGCGCGCGGCGTGAATGTCGCGCTCGTGGCGCGGCGTGAGGCCGTCGTGCGCGGGCTCGCGGAGGACATCGCGCGCAAAGCGGGCGTCGAGACGCGAGCGATCGCGGCGGATTTGTCCGAGCGCGCGGGTCTCGATCAGGTCGTCGTGGAAACACGTGCGCTGGATGTGGGCCTGCTCGTGTACAACGCTGGGCAGTCGTTCATCGGGCCCTTCTGGGTGACGAGCGTCGAGGACCATCTCAAGGAAATTGATGTGAACGTGCGCGGGCCGCTGGTGCTGGCCCACGCGATCGGCGGGCGGTTGCGCGCGCGGGGCCGCGGCGGGCTTGTGCTGATGTCGTCGCTCGCGGGCTTCCAGGGCACGGCGCTGGTCAGCAATTACGCCGCGACGAAGGCATTTAATTTGGTGCTCGGCGAGGGCCTCTGGGACGAGCTGCGAGGCTCAGGCGTCGACGCACTCGTGTGCTGCGCCGGTGCAACAAGCACCCCCAATTATAGAAACAGCGCGCCCTCGGCGGGGGACTCCGCGATGGTCCCAGTGCAAACGCCGGAACAAGTCGCGCGCGAAGCGCTCGATTACCTGGGCCGCGGCCCGCTGCTGATCACCGGACGCGCAAACCGGCTGGCGAGTTTTTTCTTGCGCCGCGTGTTACCGAGGAAACTCGCAGTGCGGATCATGGGGCAGAACACGCGAAAGATGTATTCATAGCCGGAGCACCACAGCGACGCGCAGATTGACCGAAAAAACCTCCGCCAGATTGTCCGGATCTATCGAGAACACGGACAGGCTGAACTCTGTAATCAAGCCTGAGTAGTCAAAAGGCTTCGCATGGGATTTCCGTCAGGGGCGAATTGTCCGAGCGCAATTTGAAAGGCAGGCCTGTTCGTCATGGCTCTTAGGATCAATATTGCTTGCTTACGATCACGTGATTCTATTCGTATGTGCGGCACCCCGAGATATAAAATCGGCCTGACCGTTTGAACCGTCGCGATTTCCGTCCAATTGATGAAGCACCGCATACCGGAAAATGTCACTCCACCAAAACCAGTCTCGTTGAAGCGGTTGGAATACCAAGGCCGAATTACAAAGGGCATCACAATAGCAATAGGTGACATTATCAGGGCGTAAACTTTTGGTGATCGCGGGTCGTAACCCAACGCCTCGCGCAACACAATTATGATGGGAATGCAGATTAGAATTAGCAGAAAGCCCCAGAGAATGGGGAACGGAACTACCTGATCGGACTTTCTTTTCTGTTGGCTCACTGATCGTATCCCCCCAACACGATGGCACCGAACCGGTTCCGAATACTGACGCGCTACACGCTAAACGACTCGCCGCAGCCGCAGGTGCTGGAGGCGTTGGGGTTCGTGAAAACAAAACCCTTGCCTTTGAG